>JAKSUO010000152.1 GCA_024408895.1 Alphaproteobacteria bacterium
TGGTAATACCGCGACCGGTATTGTTCATAATATTAACAGCTTCGGCAATCAAGGTATTCGCCGTTATGGTATGCGGATTTTTTGTCATAACATCTACTACCTTTTCGGACGGAAGTGTCGGCGACATCAAACGACGCAAGTCACCATCGGTAATCATTCCCACAAGGTCGCCTTTTTGATTTACCACACCAACGCAACCAAGCATTTTAGATGTCATCACCAAAAGAGCTTCTTGCATTAAAGCGTTATCATTGACTAGCGGCATTTCATCACCTTTGTGCATCAAATCGGAAACATGGCGCAAAATAGAGCCGAGTTTGCCCCCCGGATGACGGATTTTAAAATCTTCTTCGGTAAAGCCACGCCGCACCATTAACGCGGCAGCCAAAACATCGCCCATAACCAATGTTGCCGTTGTGGAAGACATTGGGGCTAATCCAATCGGGCAAGCCTCTCTGTTAGCCGGCAAAAGCAAAACCAAATCACTCCCTTGCGCTAATGTACTATCCGGATTTTTTGTAATACCGATAAGCGGAATAGAAAAACGACGGCAATAAAAAATAATATCGGCCAATTCTTTTGATTCGCCGCTGTTGGATATAGCAATAACCGTATCTCCTTGGGTAATCATTCCCAAATCACCATGGCTCGCCTCTCCCGGATGCAAAAAAAATGATGGCGTGCCGGTAGATGCCATAGTTGCAGCAATTTTGCAAGCTATATGCCCTGACTTTCCCATACCGGATACGATAACGCGTCCTTTAGTATTTTGCAACAAATCCAAAGCTTTAGTCAAAGTCGCGTCCAATGATGTTTCCATTGTTCTGAGTGCCTCAATTTCGCGATCTATTGTTTGTTTTGCCACTTCAATATCTTTATTATTCGTCATAATTTTCTCCTAAAATCTTGTCTTTAGAGATATCCGTTTTTTTGCTGTCGTGCAAGGATTATTTCCGGCTTATATACTTTTTCATTTAAGCCTTTTGTTCCCATGAGCACATTTCATTTTGCTGCCAATAATAAACCTCGTTATCAGCATTTTTTAAACGTTTCCACAAATCTCTTGATTGTTGCAACGCAACTTCGGAATTGCCGTCAAATATATTAAAAACCCGCTCATACTTTAAAACATTATCTTCTGTTGTATCGGCACCGTCAACCAAAAATAAGAAAGCGGCTTCATTGGGATTTTCATCTTCGGATGTCAGCCAAATCGGCTGTTGTGCGGCAAACCCGTCTTTTTTACTGCCGTGCGGTAAAAAACTTTCATCATTATAAGTCCACAATTCCGTATTAATAAATTCAACACGTTCCGGCGTTCCTACTTTAACAACAATACGTTTGCCCGAAGCATACGCTTTAGTTAAAAGTTTGGGCAAAACTTGTTCCAAGGTTTGTTTCTGCAGATGATAAAAATCAACACGACTCATCTTCATCAGTCCAAATTTAATGTAATTATATCCACGGTATCCGCACAGATAACCTGCAATTCAAGTCTTTTTATTTCCTGTGCTTGTTTAATTTTGATTTTAAAATCCTCAACACCGAATATTTTTTTTCCGTTTGCCATATTGAACTTATCGCCAATTACAATTCCTTTACGCGAAGCATCGGAATCATTTTTAACGTCCGTAACAATGAAATAGCCGTTTTCTTCATCATAAAAGGCCGAAAAATTCAACTCCGGAAATTCAACTGCTTTTTTCAATTTTTCAGCATCCAAAGCTTTTTTTTCTAAATCTATTTGTATATCGTCCGACATTTCATCTTTTGTTTCCGATGTTTTTTCTTCGGCAGCCGTCGGCATTACCGAAACAACAACTTCCGTTTCAACAAGTTCATTATCACGCAAAACTTTCACCGGCAACTTTGTATTAATGCTTTTTTGCGATGTCTGCATAGAAAAAATTCGTGGATTTTTTAAAGATAAATCACCAACCTGCTCTAAAATATCGCCAACTTTCAAACCGGCTTTGGCGGCAGGAGAATCTTCCGTCATAGAGGCAATAATCAATTTATTTTTCTGTATCGGATCACTGCTACGCATTTTTTGCACTCCGATACCGAGCCAACCGCGCACCACCTTACCATGCGCCTTAAGCTGACTTACAATCCACTGCACTTGATTTGACGGTGTGGCAAAACCAACACCGGTATTAGAGCCGTCGGTTGAAAATATTGCTGTATTAATGCCGACAATTTCCCCGTCCATATTGAACAATGGCCCTCCCGAATTGCCCTGATTAATTGAGGCATCCGTCTGCAAAAAATTATCATACGGACCTTTATCTATATCGCGCTCCTTAGCCGAAATAATTCCGGCGGAAACACTATTGCCCAAACCATACGGATTGCCAATGGCAAAAACCCTGTTACCCACGCGCACCGCATCGGAATCAGCAAACAAAGCCGGATCAAAATCTTTAGGTTGTTTGGCTTTCAATAAAGCAATATCCGTTTTAACATCAAACCCGATAACATCAGCCTCGTATATTTCATCTTCCACCGTCAAGGCTGTGATTTTATCGGCATTTTCAATAACATGGGCATTTGTCACAATATAACCGTCTGCCCCGATAATCACACCGGCGCCAAGAGCTTGCGAATCATTTTTATCGGCCACTATGCTGACAACTGAAGGATTTACATCAGCAATAACATATTCCAATGTTTTTTCTTGTACTTGTGCCTGCGCCGTTAATGTTGCAAACGTCACCACCGCACACAACAAATATTTACTTGCTTTAAACATTATTCTACTCATTCCTTCATAGATTTATTAAAATATTTAAAGAAATCGGAATCCGGCGATAAAACCAAAGACGTTTCAT
>JAKSUO010000153.1 GCA_024408895.1 Alphaproteobacteria bacterium
GTATATGCGAGTGTGCTGGAATAGGCAGACAGGCACGTTTGAGGGGCGTGTGTCAACGACGTACGAGTTCAAGTCTCGTCACTCGCACCAAAAGAACTATCTAACCTTTAGGTTGGGTGGTTCTTTTCTTTTGTATGGGGACGAGACCGATAAATGAACAATTTTACAACAAAAATAATATTCAAGATATTACCAATATTCTTAATATAGAAAAATCTTGTCTTTTCACTCAAATTATGATAGAATATTAAAAATATTTAATTCATACTGATATTGAGGTAAAATTATGGCAAGAGAAAAACTCGGAAGCCGATTGGGCTTCATATTACTTAGCGCCGGTTGTGCTATCGGTTGCGGAAATGTTTGGAAATTCCCGACGATGTGCGGTAGCAGCGGCGGCGCAGGATTTGTTCTTGTTTATATTGCTTGTTTAGTTCTTTTGGGACTTCCGATTATGACTATGGAATTTTCTATCGGTCGTGCGGCTCAGAAAAGTCCTATAAAGATGTATCAACAACTTGAAAAACCGAAATCAAAGTGGCATATACACGGTTATTTATCTTTACTCGGCAACTTTGCTCTGATGGCATTTTATACCGTTGTTACCGGCTGGATGATTTACTATTTTGTCCGCTTTGCCGTTGGAAACAATTTAAGCGAGCTTATATACATTCCGGGGAAAACTGCCGGTGCCCCTGATATTCAAAATCCATTTGTTGATATGTTAAGTAACTTAAAAATCAACTTCATTTATACGGGAATTGCAATTTTCATAGGTTTCCTTGTTTTATGTTTTAAGCTTCAAGGCGGACTTGAAAGAGTTACAAAGTATCTTATGATTGCCTTACTTTTCCTTTTGATTGGCTTGGCAGTTTACAGTATTTCACTTGACGGTGCCGGTGAGGGCTTAAAGTTCTATTTAGTTCCGGAGTTTAGCAAAATCAACGGTAAAGTCGTTGTTGCGGCTATGAATCAAGCATTCTTTACCCTATCTCTCGGTATCGGTTCTATGGCGATTTTCGGCAGTTACATTGATAAAGAGCGTTCTCTTCTCGGAGAAAGCGTAAATATCATTCTGCTTGATACATTTGTTGCACTTACGGCGGGTCTTATCATCTTCCCTGCCTGCTTTACATATAACAACGGTAATGTTGACGGCGGACCCGGGTTACTTTTTAACACAATGTCAACCGTTTTCAATAAATTCAACAATCAAAACGTCGGCCGTATCTTCGGAATGTTGTTCTTTTTGTTTATGGTATTTGCCGCTATGTCAACAGTTCTTGCGGTTTGCGAAAATATCGTTGCAATGGTCAGAGATTTAACAAATTGGGGCCGTCCCCTTGCCTGTATTGTTTGCGGTCTTGTAGTAGCATTTTGTGCCGCTTTATCCATTCTCGGCAATACAGTTTGGTCAAGCTTTAATCCTTTGCATACCGGCAATATATTTAATTTCTGGGACTTTATCGTTTCAACTAATCTTTTGCCACTCGGCTCTTTATGTTATGTTATTTTCTGCTCAACAAAATTCGGTTGGGGTTGGGATAACTTTGTTGCCGAAGCAAACAGCGGTAAAGGACTTAAGGTTAAGAATTGGATGAGATTATATATCAAATATGTAATCCCGGCTATTATAATTTTCCTTTATATCTACGGTCTTATCAATTACGAATGGGTTAAATAATAATTTTGCCGATGCAAATTTTGCATCGGCTTTTTTGGACTTGCAATATTTTATAAATATCAACATATATATTACCGAAAGCGGTGATATATATGTTTTTTGATTTTTTTGTAAATATTGCATTAAAGCTTTGCTATTTTGCTTTACATGTCGGAAATCCCGGGTCGTTCCCTCCCCCGTTATCAGCAAAGAAAGAAAACGAACTGATTGAATTATCCTTAAACGGAGACAAAAGTGCAAGAGATAAGCTTATTGAACATAATTTACGACTTGTTGCACATATTGTAAAAAAGTATTATACTGTAGGATATGACCAAGATGATTTAATATCAATAGGCACTGTCGGACTTATTAAAGGCGTTTCCACTTTTAAGCCCGATAAAAATATCCGTCTTGCAACCTATGCTTCAAGATGTATTGAAAATGCAATACTAACACTGTGGCTCACAAAGTCGGAAATGGAGTGAAAAACGCCCAAAATCCTCAATATTTTACCACTTCGGGAGACATTGCGTTATCTTTGAATGATTCCTATCATATACTACAAACCGTCCGAAACGGCAAAATTATCTATCTTCCGCTTTACATACTCACTTTTCCGATGGGTCAATACTACAAAACTGTCGAAGCAAATGTTTTTATGAATAATAATCCTGACCCGGAAAAATTAAAAACCACTGCAGAAAAACTACGGTGGTTTCGCTATAAAAACCGAATGCTACAAATTGAAGTTGCACAGGCAATCGAAATTGACAGAAGTACATATATAAATAACGAAAAGGTCGAGCATCGGGCATACCCTCATGAAAATCTAAAACTGATTGCAAAACTTTACAGCATTGATTTTATCGACCTTTTAGATGAATATAATATGTTTCTGTATAACGGGCAAGGAAAACAAATTCAAGCGATAAGAAAAAGTATGAATCTAAATAGAGATAAATTTGCAACATTATTCGGTGTTAAGCATAAAACGATTGAAAATTGGGAGAACGAAACCGTGACAGTTTCAAAAAAGACTTGGATAAAATTATTTAACCTTTAACAATGTGTCTATAAACAAAAAAGCCGAGAGATTTTTCAATATTGCCAATTTCTCGGACGTCGGAAATGCGG
>JAKSUO010000154.1 GCA_024408895.1 Alphaproteobacteria bacterium
AATCATTCAACCCCCATTAAAATGGGGGTAGTCTGTAAGGCATTAATACAAAAAACAAAAAAACTGTGCTTGATTAGCACAGTTTTTTTTGTTTGAAAAATCAGTTTTTAATCAATTCGGGATGAGTTCCCTTGTTATTGATTGTTAAGTTCTGTTTTCTGTTTTTATGGCGTATTGTGTAAGAACAATGCACCCAACCGTCATTAGGATCTGATTTGTCGTTTCCGTAGAATTCAAGAATAAGCTGATCGTAGTCTAAATTCTTGGAAATCCATTGGGCCAGAACAAAATTATCAACTCCCATAATCTCAAAGTCAGCCGCCTCGCACTTCATGTGTTGAGATGTTTTACTGGCTTTGCCACTAATGGAGGCATTAAGCACAGGTGAACGGTAACCTGAATTTATGCGCACCGGACGCTCAAAGAAATTACGCACCGGTTGCAAGATGTTGACTGCAAGCAGACGAAGTCTTTCAATACCGGCTTCATTAGGCAGATTGAAAATCTTTTTTGCCGTGGCTGTTTCCGATCTAATCATTTCCCATAACGAAAAGTTTGGTGTCAGTTTGAATTCTCGCAGACAAGGTTCGCTTGTTAGGTTAAGACGGCGATTTTTAACGTCACTGAAAGAAACATGCAACCATGGTTTTGTCATGCGTCCAGGGCTGTAATCTTCATACTCAATAATGAGCATATCGTAGTCAAGATTCTCGGCAATCCAATTTGCAATCGTAAACGGGCTGAGATTGGAAATGCGTAAATCAACCGCATGGCATGAGCAATGCGCTGAATTCGGAGCATCTCCGAGAGCTTTATTCAAACTTGGGCAAGTGTAGCCCTTTAGAACTCGCACGGCTTTGTTGAAATGGTTGCGCACCGGTTGCAGAATATTCTCGCACAAAAATTTGAGAGAGTCTATACCTGCCTCATCCGGAATGTTGTACCAAGTGTGGGCATCAGCAACTTTGTTGTAACAGAACTCGTGAAGCGTAAAGTTGGGCGAAAGGTACATATCCTTTGCTTCCCGTAGAGAAATTTTATCCATAGACAGAATAATTTTGATTTAATAATTTATTGTATATACAGATTGTACTATAATAAAATAAAAAATCAAGTATTTTTGTCAAAAAAATATACCTGCCGATGACATAATGTTCGCGACAGGTATATTTTTAATAAGCCAAATCCTTAAATTTAAGGGTGGCTAACATAATTTTTATATCGCCGAACCATGACAAATTTTTGATATAGAGCATATCAAATCTTTGAAAGGTTGTCCCTTTATTGGATCGGCCGAAAAGCTGATTGTATCCGGTTAGTCCCGGACGCACAAGTGCGCGAATTTCTTCTAATTTTCCGAATCCGTAAGTTTTTAAACTTGTTTTTTGAAGCGGACGAGGGCCGACAATGCTCATGTCACCAATTAAAATGTTAAAGAATTGTGGAATTTCATCAATATGCGTTTTGCGTATAAATCTGCCGACACGAGTAACACGTACATCGTTTGGTACTGCCATTCTGTCTTCACAATTCCAATACATTGAACGGAATTTGCAACACGGAAAATCTTTTCCGTGTAATCCTGTGCGTATATGCTTAAAGAAAATAGGTCCTTTGGAGTCCAATTTGATTAAGCAGCCAACTATAATCCATAGAAGCGGAAGAACTGTTAAGCATATGACAAATGATATGATGATATCCGTCAAACGTTTGGCCATAACGCTTCTGAGCGACATCGGTTGATATTGATGAACTTTACCCCACTCACTTTCGGTTGCTTCAATCTGTTTTTTTATAATCAGATGTGAAGTATCTAATTCTCGTATAAATAAAAGAATCGCTAAATATAAAAATATACAAACTAAGATTAGTTTCATAGACATAATAGTTTTAGGTTAATAATTGGTTTTTCGTTGGTAAGTATAAGGGGATAAGTTGTTTTAGTCAAGGAACAAAACAACAATTAAAATCTCTGAGATGTTATTATAAAAAAGCCTAAGATTTATTTTTTCTTTTTGACAAACGTTGATTTTTTCTTTCTGCCAACCGATATTCGTAGATAAACAAAGCAATACCGGAAAAGATTAATGGTAGCAGATAATAAATAATGCGGTAAACAATCAGAATGGCAAATAAATTAGCCTGATTTTCATCTTCCGGCATAAGGTTGGTAAACACAAGTTCAAACACACCTAAGCCACCCGGAACTTGGCTGTACACTCCCAAAACTTGAGCAATAATGAAACCGCCCATAAAAGTAGTAAAAGGAATGTCAACATAGCTTTTCATTACAAAATACAAAACCAGTGAGGCCATCAGAATATCAATGCTGCCGATAATAATTTGAGCAAGTGCCATTTTTGGGGTCGGTAAATCAAATTCAATTTCTTTAATGATAATTGGTTTTTTGTAGTATATACAGCCCCACATATAAAAAGCTAACCCGAAAATTGACGATATAACAATTGCCCAGTTGATATATGGCGAAGATACCGAGGACAATACATGTTCAGGTGAAAAAATGTAACCGATAATTACTAAAAAGAAACACGCAATCAAATATGTAAAGCCCGAAAAAGTTACCATTTTAACAATATCGGTAGCCGGAACGCGCCAACGTGTATATAAGCGATAGCGAATAGCTCCGCCGGATACAATGGCATGACCGGCATTATTGCTGACGGCAAAACCGATGAAACCGGCAAAAATCCATTTCCACGCGGCTAATTTGTGCTTGATATATTTGATGGCCAGAAAATCATAAGACGATAAGGCAATATAGCCGCAAAAT
>JAKSUO010000155.1 GCA_024408895.1 Alphaproteobacteria bacterium
TCTCAAAAGAGAGCCTTTTCTATAGAACCCCCAGTTTACTGGGGGATATCTATTTCCTAGTGCTAAAAATTCCAAGATAACACTGGACTTTTGTGACATTTTTGTGTTAGCATACTTAGCAAAGGAGGCCAATATGACTATTATACAAATTATCAGCGCTCTCGTGTGTGCCGCTCTGATTTATGTGATATACGCATATAATAAAGGTATTATTTATCGCAACTATGTGCGCGAAGCTTTTTCAACTATGGATGTTTATTTAAAAAAACGTTGGGATTTACTGCCTAACCTGATTGAACTGGTGAAAAACTATGCGCAATATGAAAAAAATCTTTTCACCACCCTGACAAACATTCGCACGCGTGAATACTCATCTCTCAGCAACAACGAAAAAATCACCACCAACCAAGAAGTTGGACAGGTATTATCCAAGTTTAATGCCGTTGCCGAAAACTATCCGGACTTAAAAGCCAATCAAACTTATATAACATTGATGCAACAAATGGATGCTATTGAAACAGACATTGCTAATGCCCGAAAATATTATAACGGTACGGTGCGTGAACTTAACACATTTTTGGAAATTTTTCCAACCAACATCATTGGGACATTTTTCGGAATTGACAAAGCAAAGTTATATGAAATCAATGAAACTGAGCGAGAAAATATTAAGGTTTAAATTGAATGATTTTGTTAAAGCGCCTTGTTATTGCTTTCCTTTTTGTATTTGCGGAAATTTGCGTATGCCATGCCGCTGATTTTTCAATAGAGGAATATAACGTAGAAATACAGGTCGGACGTGATCGTGTTGTGAATGTATATGAGCATATCCGTGCGCATTTTACATCGTCATCTCACGGCATATATCGGGACATTCCATACAAAAACAGCAAGATAACAGATATAACGGTTAATCATCCCTACAAAATCAGTTCTGATACCGGCAATATACATATCAGAATAGGCTCCGAAAACGCAACGGTTATCGGCAATCAAGATTATAACATATCATTTAAGCACCATTTATACGGTCGCTCTGATGAATTTTATTATAACATCATTGGCTCGGAGTGGCAGACGGAAATTAAAAAAGCTCGTTTTAAAGTTGTTATGCCCGCACCTTTTGACGCAACCAAAGCCGGAGTTTCCATCGGGCAATATGGCACTAAAGGATTTTACGGCGGTGCGCAATTTTCCGTGACAGATAACATATTAGAAGGAGAAACCTTGCAAGTTTTACCGCCCTACAACGGCATAACCGTACGCATAGAAGTACCGCAAGGTTATTTTTTACAAACTCAAAATCCTTATGAAACTTGGGTTCTTTTAGGAATTTTAATTACCGGTCTGTTGTCTTTTTCCATTTGGTTTCTATATGGGCGCGACCCTCATATTGTCCCGGTAGTGACCTTTTATCCCCCAAAAGATATTTATGCACACGAAGCCGAACAAATTTATAAAGAAAAAATCACCCGCAAAAGTTTGATTGCAATTTTAGTATCATTGGCACAACAAGGATTTTTGCAAATTAAAGCCGATAAAGAAGATTTTTTAATCAGCAAAATAAAAGATTATGACGGTGCAAATCCGGCAGCAAAACGTTTTATGGACGCACTTTTCTCCGTACATAAAACAGCTGTAACCAAAGATGATTTGAAAATATCTCAAACATTTTACAAACAATGCAATAAACTTCTGAAACAGGCGAACGGCAGTAAGACCAAATTTTTCTCGGTGGCATCTGTTAACGCGGCGCGCAAATTTTTTATGATTCTGTTGGCGGTTATTTCGGCCGCTTTAACCGTTTTTTCTTGTTGTCACTACAACATCAGCGATAGTTTCATCATTATTTTTATATGTGGATTTATGGCATTTATATATGGTTGTAGCTTTTTAGAAGCACCGCTTATTCGTTTTTTTCCTACCATTTTTCAATTTATTATACTCCTGATTGTTTGTCGTGATAGCCTCCAAGACATAGATCAAAGCAACATAAGCCAAGTTGTATTCGGCTTTATTTCCACAATTATCTGCATTATTTGTTATAATCAATTGCCGCAACTTAATTTCACCGGTCGCATGGTCAAAAGCCAACTTCTGGGATTAAAAAAATTTATAAAAGTTGCCGAGAAAAAACGTTTGGAAAGTATGGTTGAAGAAAACCCATCCTGCTTTTATGACATTTTACCATACGCTTATATTTTAGGTGTTTCCGACAAGTGGATAAACAAATTTGAAGATATTATGAAATTACAACCTGATTGGTATGTTGGGCGTCCGCTGACATTAGAAAGCTTTAATAATTTTGCCGACACGGTTCAACTGGTAGCAAAGCCTTCCGTTGAAAACGGCGGCATTCGCCGTTCCAGCGGCGGCGGTGGCGGATTTGTCGGCGGTGGCCACGGCGGTGGCGGCGGCGGTTCTTGGTAAAAAATATTTTTGCAATCAAATCATAAAAACTAATCTTGCTTAACTGAGTTCTTATTTTTCATTTTATTACACAGAGTTTTCTCTTGAGATGTAATATCTTTCATTCTTTTGAGGGTTTGTTTAACTGTCAGCTCACCAAAGATAATTCGTCTTCCGGTAATTCGGGTAATATACTTCATCAATTTGTTGAGTTCTTCGTCACTCATATTATTTAATGCATTTGTTATATTATCTCCTGCTGCCCTCGTAATAGGCGCTTTTCTTCCGCATCCAATTTCGTGTGCTAACTGCTTTTTAGTAATTCCTTTGTTTTCTAACGCTTTATTAAATCTTGAAGCAAATCCGTATAAT
>JAKSUO010000156.1 GCA_024408895.1 Alphaproteobacteria bacterium
TTACCAATACGCATACCGGAAGCGGATTGTTCGGTATTTATGCCGGTTTAAATCAGGAAGAAATTACAAACTATCTGCCGGTTGTGGTTGATGAAATTAAAAAAATTACTAACGAGTTTGTGACGGATAAAGAACTTAATCGCGTTAAAGTGCAGATGAAAGCCAGTATCTTAATGGCGTTGGAAAGTTCATCATCAACGGCCGAAGTTGTGGCGCGGCAACAACTGATTCATAACAGATTTATTCCGGTGTCGGAAATTGTGGAAAAAATTGACAGCATTACCAAAGAAGATATTTTGAAAGCTGCTCAATATATTTTCAATACTAAACTGACATATACGTTGCTCGGTAATTTAAACAAATATCCTGATTATGAAACACTGGCAAAGTCAATCAGATAGAACAAATGTCTTGTGGCTGATTGATTTTGCAGCGTTCCAAACACCTGTTTTTGTTGGAGTAAAACAATAAAAACATAATATACGGATATTGCGTTTTCTTTAATTGTATTTTTACAATATCTGTGTATAATGAAACGCAAACAATAAACAGGAGGCTATGATGTCGCGGGCGGAAGATATTTTTGAAAAATTAATTTATTTCGGCGAAGATGCTCTGGATGAGTTTATTCGCGACCGGCAAACGGAAGAATTGTTTATGGATTTTAAACAAGCCTCATCAACCGGTAAACACGGTTGGTCTTTAAGCCCTGACGATCGCCGCAATTTAGCAAAATGTATTTCCGGTTTTGGCAACTCTGAAGGAGGAATAATTGTTTGGGGAGTGGAATGTTCTCGGGATATGGATGTCGGGGATGTGGCACAAGCCAAAGTCAAGGTGAAAAACGTGCATCGTTTTATGAGTTGGGTGGAAAATGCTATTTCCGGTTGCACAATTCCAAGCCATAATAAAGTGCGTAACCATATTATTTGCTGTGATGATGAAGGAAACGGATATTTGGCAACTTATGTGCCAAAGTCAGAAATCGCGCCGCTGATGACCACTATCGGAAGTCATATTTATATCCGTTCCGGTTCTAATAATGTGCCGGCACCGTATGCCGTTATTGCCGGTATGTTCGGACGCAGACCGCAACCGAATGTTGATTTGAAATTTGAAAACCGGACTTTGGAAGTTTTGGATAATGATGAAGAAGATATACTCTATCCGAAAACAATAGATATGCCGCCGCAAAAATATGTTAAAATCACTTTTGATATGTTGTGCGAAAATGACAGTAATGCTATTGCGCGTGAACTGTATTTAAGTTGCACAACCGAAAATTCCGGCGGAGAATATAATCGGGTGCGTTTCACCGATTATAATATGACGACCAATTATTTGGGAGTGGAGGGGCATTTTAATCTTATTACCAAACCGGAACTGCGCTTGCCACCACGAGGTATTTTGAAGTTTTGTAAAATTGAGTTAATGCTGTCGGAATTTATTGAAGATGATTTGCTGATAAACGGTGTTGTTGGCGCGGAAAATGCAGCACCGAAATCTTTTCGTATTTTTAGCGGTAAAAACAGTTTACGCTCGTTTGTGGCTAAGGTTTTGAGAACGGAAGATTCCCAAGAATTGTTGTTAAATGAGTTTTTTGGCGACTTTGTGAAAGATATGTAATGACTGCAAGAGTTGAAATTTTTACTGACGGCGCTTGTTCCGGTAATCCGGGAATTGGCGGATGGGGCGCAATTTTGCGCTATAAAGATATGGAAAAAGAATTAAGCGGCGGTGAAGATAATACAACAAATAATCGTATGGAGTTAATGGCGGTTATTCAAGCATTGTCAGCCTTGAAAAAAGAATGCAATATTTCTCTTTATACTGATAGCAGGTATGTTATGTGCGGTGTTACCGAGTGGTTGGATAATTGGAAGCAAAACGGTTGGCATACGGCTAATAAAAAGAAAGAAGTAAAAAATATTGACCTTTGGCAAAAACTTGATGAGTTGGTTCAAAAACACGAAATTCGCTGGATTTGGGTAAAAGGACATAACGGACATCAGGAAAACGAACGGTGTGACGCATTGGCAAGAGGAGAAGTTGCTAAAAGAAAAGAGCAAAATACAGATGTATAAATTCTTGGATTTTGTATATTGCGTTTTGCGTTTTTTTATCATATAATGGCGGCAAATTTTAGAAAGAAACCTCTGATGAACGGATTTAAATTTACAACAGCTTTGATTTTAATTGGCAGTATGTACTGTTCGGAGGCTCACGCGTGGTGGTCAACTAAAGACGCAATATATCGCGCAGCCAAAAATAATGATATCAGAACAATCAATAGCTATCTGAATAGAGGATATTCTATTGACACAATGGACTCAGACGGTATGACAGCCTTGTGTACGGCACGATATAAAAATAACTATGCCGCGTATAATCTGCTGATACGTTTTGGAGCTAATCCTTATGCTAATTGTATGTATTCTTCTACCAAAAGTTCGCATTTAAGCACAAGCACTTATGTTATCGGTGGCGTTGCCGTGGCAGCGGTTGCCGGCGGTGCGGCTTTGGCAGCAGGTGGCGGCGGAGGCGGAGGTTCATCAAAGTCTTCCGACTCATCCGGTTCAAGCTCAAGCTCGGGTTCGGGCAGCAGTTCATCCGGTTCAAGTTCAAGCTCGGGTTCGGGAAGTAGTTCATCCGGTTC
>JAKSUO010000157.1 GCA_024408895.1 Alphaproteobacteria bacterium
AGCAATAAACCGTCACACATAATCAGCCCGGCGGCAACGTCTCGCTTAGATTTCGGTGCTGTATTTTCATTTTTTTCGGTTACTTTATGAGTCATAACTTCCTCCAACTTATACAAGTTGGTTATCACATTTCTGATATATTTTCAATGTTTATCTAAAAGACAATACACAAATTGGAAAAATACGAAAAAGAAAATAAAAAAAAGGAGCTGTGATGCTCCCTTTCAATCAATGTCTGTTATACCAGTGGACGGCGTCAGCGCAGCTTTCTTCGCTCATTCCCTTTACGCGGCAACGATTAACCTCTATCACCGGTGTTTTATCCATTGTGAAACATCCATCACCGATAAGCATTGTATCAATATAGGTGTTTACTCCCGGATTGACCTTTGTCATATTAACACTGGTGCGAATATCCGGCCAAATAATCTTAAATCCAAGATTATTAATACGCGTTGTTAAATCATTTAGCACAAAAACACGAATGGAGCATCGTGTCATACCGTCCATTCCTTTGATAACATGAAAATTATCATACCATACCAAAATTTTGCGTTTTTTGTTATTATCAAACTCAATATGTCCGTCTTTCAATCGGAAAGTAAAAACGCGGCCATAAGTGTTATCATATTTTTTGGCATCATAACTTGTATCATAGTTATCAATATTTTTAACGCTTTTGGTAAAGCTTGTATTTTCGGCATTTTTTTTCTGAGATTCGGTTGAAGTTTCTACCGAATTATTATTTGTTTTTTGTTGCGAAGCATTGCTGTTCGGAAGCGTTTTTGCCGCACCAACCGGTGCAATTTGTTTTGCATTGTTATTTGCGCTCGGTGCAACTGTCGGCGATAATGTCTGCGCATTCGCCGCAAAAGTCCACAATAAACAGCACGCTACCGCTCCGGCAACACTTTTTTTAAACATCGCCACCTGCATTATTTAATTTGTTCCAAAGTTTCATCAACCTTTTTCAATGTTTCAATCGTAGATTTCACTTTATTGGTAACTTTTTCCATTTCATTTTTTCGTTCTTCTTCAACCTGTTTTTCCAAAACGCTTTCCGGCACATCTTTGAATTCTGAATAATACTCCGGATTTTTGGAATTAATATAGTTAAAAATTCCGACACAGCTACCTCTGCTGAGAGATTTACTGTTTTTCATTTCCAGTTTTTCGCCTTCAGTTACACAAGATTTGACTTCATATTCCAAGCTATCAAGCAACGAAAAGCACTTGTCTGTTTCAACTTCTGATTTAAAGCTCTTTTGTTTATGCGCCATTATAGATTCCAACATTATGGTCTGTGTTGCCACACTTTCGGCCTCTTCATCATCTTCAACAGCAACGACTTTACCTTCTTGAATGTTATATCTTTTGGATATTGTATCTGTCCAACTCAATTCCAATTCAGCTTCTTTCAAATCCTCATCGGTACGGTTGAAAGCCGTTAATATAAATTCACACTTATCAACAAGCCCGTCTTTATTACGAATCGGCTCAATATTTTCAATACGAAACAGTATTGCATTGTCATCAGAAGTTTCGTTTACCGTTTTTTTATTTTCCACCGGTGCAGCATTAGCATAAACCGCGGCACCTAAAGCCAAAACGGAGGCCAAGCTCAAGATTGAAATTTTGTTTAATACAGTCATTTTTTTGCTCCAATATATTAAAGTTTGCTCTTATGCTAAACGATTATTATTTATTTTTTCTTAAATTTTTTAAAAAAACTACAAGTCCTCCAATTTTCTTTGCAAGCGCATCAAATCTGACCACGCCTTTGCTTTTTGCGCCGGACTGCGTAACAAAAATGCCGGATGATACCCTGCCAGCGTTGGAATAGAGTCACCGTTTGGCAAGGTATATTCAATAAAATGCCCGCGCATATCGGATATACTATCAGCTTTTCCCAAAACCGCATTAGCGGCACTTGCGCCAAGAAGAAAAATAATTTTTGGTTTTATCAATTCTATTTGACGGTGCAAAAACGGCAGGCACACCGCGGTTTCGGCATCAGTTGGCGTGCGGTTTCCGGGTGGGCGCCATGGCAACACGTTGGTGATATAGCAATCTTCCCGTTTTACCGATATTGCAGCCAGCATTTTATTCAAAAGTTGGCCGCTACGTCCGACAAACGGCTCGCCCATTCTATCTTCATCTGCTCCCGGGGCTTCGCCTATGAGCATAATTTCCGCCTGAGGGTTACCGCTGCCGAAAACAGTTGAGTTGGCAGAAAACTTCAAAGAACATCCTGTAAAATTTTCCATTATTGCTTTTAAATCTTCCAAAGTTTGCGCTTTTGTGCATAATTCTTTGGCATTGGCGCAAGCAGCGGAATTTTCCTGTGCCAACAAAGTTGTTGCCGGCCGAACATTTGTTTTTCCGATATTTTCTACCGTTTTCGGCATATTTATCGTTTGTCCGACATTTTCTGATGTTTCATTTTTTTGCAAGGCATTATAAGGTTCATCGCCGCATATTGTTTCAATACCGGCCGTTATATACCAAGATAAAATGTTCTGCGCGTTTTCCATTGCAACTTTCCTGCAACTGATTATATTCTTAAAAAGTTTTTTTGCAATATTGCTGTGTGTATTTACACATTTATAATTTTTTTTCGTACATAAA
>JAKSUO010000158.1 GCA_024408895.1 Alphaproteobacteria bacterium
TACCGTCGAGAGAAGAGTCTCTGCTAAGCAGCAATTTCAAGGCTTTGAGTTGACGCCAACGATCTTTTTCCTGCGACGGAGCATATAAGCCTATTGCCTTGCTAAAGTCTTGTTTATCGTCACGAATATCTGCACAATGAGCAAAATCATTGAAACCACTGCGCCCTACAACAACTGCCGTTCTGCATCCCATGGCCTCAATCGGCACCATACCGAATGCCTCATTTAAGCTAGACATTACAAACACATCAGACACATTATATACACAGGCCATATCTTTTTGATTTAATGAAGGCAAGAAGATAACCCTTTCTTTTTCTGGAAATTCAGCCATTATAGACTTACATTCCTCGGTAACAGGATTCCCTTTTTCACCACTGAGCATATAAACTACATTCGGATTTTCGCGCATAATTTCCACCATAGATTTTGATAACTCAGCAAAACCCTTATCCGGAACAACACGGCCAAGAGAAGAAACAACTTTTTTACCGTATAAATCAACATGCTGTAAACTGCCATCCAAATCTCTGTATTCAAACTGGTGTTTAAGTTTGTTAATTTCTTGTGGTAACAGCGGAGCAAAAATTTTATCATTATATCCCGGAGCAATTACAGTTATTTTTGACGCTTCGGACAAATACGGCTCTGATAATAAACGAACCTGTTCATCCTGCGAAGTAGCAATAATTATATCTGCTTTATTAAACGCCGTTTTTTCGTGATAAATACGTTGTTCAAAATTATGCCATTTCCATTCTTCCTCACTTATTTTTCCGGATTGATAGTGTGGCAAATTACGCTCATACTTTTTATGCCCGAGTGAATGGCTGGTAACCAACATAATAGGACGACGACCGGTAAAGTTTTCAATTTTAGTGCACAACATATCGGCCGCCAACATACCATCACGATAATGGCCTTCAACAACCTCAATATCATTCAGTTCATTGCTTTTCTTATAATACTCAAATAAATTATCCACCAATTCCGGCAGTAAAGGCACTATTTCTTCCTTTGGCACAAACATAAAATTACCACCGGCCGGCACACGCAAAACGCGGCTACGAATACTTTCACTTTCATGCCATTGCGTTTCTATTGTATAGTTAAGCTCGGATTTATCCATTTTTCTATAAGTTCCACCGAATTGCGGGCAAATACGAGGATCAACTCTGCGAGTTACCAAATCAACATTATAATTGGTTGAATTGACAGCAAGAGCTTTAACATAATAAACCTGTCCGCCGGTATCTTGTCCGGTTATAACTTTTTTTGACAACACTTTGGTTACCGGAAAACCATATTCATCGGTAGCAAAACCGAAATCGCCTTCTACCAGTCCATGAGTAGAAAACATAACTTTTAACTTTTTAGCCATTACTGTACTCCTGAAATTCATATGGTATACAATAGCACAATTAAAGAAAACATCAAGACATTTTTCCAAATAAGGAAAATATGAAGCAGAACCAGCGGATAAAAGAGCAAAAATAAGGGTACGAAACTCCCATAAATACTGTAAATGGATAAATACAAATTTATTACATTTTATTGAAAGAAACTTGAAAAATAAATGGTCACCGGAAATTATTTCTGCGATATGGAATAATTTATATTATTCAACAACATGAAAAAAAATCCCCTTTATCGTTTTGATAAAGGGGATTTTTTAGTAAATTTATTACAACGGTAACAACGGCGACCATGCCGGATCGGATGCTTCCGACGGCGTAATGATACGGCGTTCGTTATAGCCGGTTAAATCAATTGTATATAATCTGACCGGACTGCCGCGATCTTGGCGGAAGAACATCAAAACGCGTCCGTTCGGAGACCATGTCGGTCCTTCAACCAAATATCCGTCTGCGAGCAAACGCTCCCCACTGCCGTCCGGTGCCATTACACCGATATAAAACGCACCGTTGGCCATTTTGGTAAAGGCAATATAATCACCGCGCGGCGACCATACCGGCGTGGCATAACGCCCTTTACCGAAGCTGATTCTTTCAACATTACCGCCATCGGCATCCATCACATAAAGTTGTTGATTACCGCCACGATCGGAATTGAACACAATTTTAGAACCGTCAGGCGAGTAGCTTGCTGAAGTGTCAATAGCGTTACCGAATGTTATTTGTTTGATACTCTTGGTACGCAAATTCATTTCATAAATATGCGTTGCCCCCTTATTTGCATAACTCATCAACACTTTAGAACTATCAGGTGAGAATACCGGGGCAAAAGTCATTCCCGGGAAATTTCCCAAAACCTGACGGCTGTTATTCATCAAGTCCATTAAATATACGCGCGGATTATTACCGACATATTCCAAATAAGTAATCTTTTGCATATTCGGTGAAAAGCGCGGTGTTAATACCAAATTGCGCCCGTCGGTTAAAAATTTGTGATTTTCACCATCTTGATCCATCATCGCCAAACGTTTTACCCGTCTGGTTGACGGACCGCTTTCCGAAACATAAACGACACGCGTATTAAAATACCCTT
>JAKSUO010000159.1 GCA_024408895.1 Alphaproteobacteria bacterium
CAATGAAGAAACTTCCGAACCGGCTTGTGTAAAACGGAAAATATTATCAATAAACAGTAACACATCCTGATGTTCTTGATCGCGAAAGTATTCTGCCTCGGTTAAACCTGTTAAGGCCACGCGGGCGCGCGCTCCGGGCGGCTCATTCATCTGGCCGTACACCAACACGGTTTTGGAATTATCATTTTCTAAATCAATAACACCGGATTCAATCATTTCGTGATATAAATCGTTTCCTTCGCGAGTGCGTTCGCCGACACCGGTAAAAACGGAATATCCGCCGTGTCCTTTGGCAATATTATTAATAAGTTCCATAATCAGCACGGTTTTCCCGACACCGGCACCGCCGAATAAGCCGATTTTCCCGCCTTTGCTGTGTGGTTCAAGTAAATCAATAACTTTAATGCCGGTTACCAAGATTTCTTCATTAGTGGATTGTTCCGTGAATTTAGGCGGATCTCTATGTATTGGAGCCAGCATATCACTTTTGATTTCGCCGCGTTCATCAATCGGTTCGCCTAAAACATTGATAATACGACCCAATAATTGCCGTCCGACCGGAACTTTAATCGGTTCACCGGTATTCGTAACCTCTAAATCGCGTACCAAACCGTCGGTTGTATCCAACGCGATACAGCGCACAATGCAGTCGCCCAAATGCTGCTCAACTTCTAAAACAAGCCGATGTCCGTGGTTATCACATTCCAAAGCGGTTAATATATCCGGAAGTTCTTTTTCGGAGGAAAATTTTACATCTACAACAGCTCCTAAAACCTGATGGACTTTTCCGATTGAATGTTTGGCAGATGTATTATTTTTGATTGTTTTAGTCATAATTATCTCCTGTATTTTAAACGGCGTCGGCGCCGGCAATAATTTCAATCAATTCCGTGGTAATGGCCGATTGGCGCAAACTGTTATATTTTAGCGTTAGCTCGCTAATCATTTTTTGGGCATTGCGTGTTGCATTGTCCATGGAAGTCATACGGACACTATGCTCGGCAGCATCAGCATTAACAACTACCTTAAAAATATTATCGCTAAACAATATCGGCAGAATTTCCGTTAAAACTGTCATTTTATCCGGTAAATACTCATATCCGGCATTACCTGCATAGCCGATATTTTGCAATTTTTCAGCCGATAAATGTTCGGTGTTTAAAACCAAAGGGCATAACTGTTCACATTCAAAGGTATGCGTTAAAGCCGAAATAAAATCGGAATACACAAACTCGCATACATCAAATTCATTATTCTCAAATTGTTGTATCAGTAATTTAGTCAAATTTTCCGCTTGAGCCGCATAAGAGAGTTTTTTATCATTGCTTGTTTGTAACTTGATAAGCAAATTTTGATGGCTGAAATATCGGCGTAAAGCTTCGTAGGCTTTTTTGCCGATACAACGTACTTCTATATGTTTGCCTGTTGTCAACAACTGATTAATGCGTTTTGAGGCTTTTTTGATGATACTGGTATTATAGTCACCGCATAACCCTCTATCAGAGGATAAAACATATATCAGGTAGTTTTGTGGATTGCTTTTTTGGCGCAATAATAACGGACGAATATAACGAATTTTTTTATCATTTTCTTCGCGTTCAAGTTCTGTGACAACACGCAGAGCAGATTTGCGAAGGTTATCCGAATATTCTTTATTTTTATCAACCAGAATTTGCACTTTGCGCAAACGCGCCGCCGCAATCATTTTCATCGCCGAAGTAATCTTCTGCGTTGATTTGATGGCATCTATGCGATTGCGTAATTCTTTTAATTCAGCCATTTATGCCGCCTTATCCTGTTTTTGAATGTATTGTTGCGTAAAATCTTCATAAAAAGCTTTTAGTTTTTCTTCTAACTCTTTGGAAATATTGTGTTTTGTTTTTATTTCTTCTAAGTATTCAGGATGTTTGATTCGCAAACTGGACAAGCTTGTCTTTTCAAAATCTTTGATGTTTTCGGTTTTGATATGACGCAAATAGTCGTGGACACCCGAAAAAATAGAAGCAACTTCTTCTTCGGTTGCCATCGGTTGGTGAACCGGTTGTTTTAGGAGTTCGGTTAGTTTCGTACCTTTTTCCAATAAATAGCGAGTTGATTTATCCAAGTCGGAAGCAAATTGCGCAAACGCCGACATTTCACGATATTGAGCCAAATCCAATTTAATTGAGCCGGAAACTTGTTTCATGGCTTTGATTTGCGCTGCCGAACCGACGCGTGAAACGGAAATACCGATATTAACCGCCGGGCGAATACCTTGATAAAACAGGGTTGTTTCTAAGAATATTTGACCGTCGGTAATGGAAATTACGTTGGTTGGAATATAAGCGGATACATCACCGGCCTGCGTTTCAATTACCGGCATAGCAGTCAGTGAACCTGCACCATATTTTTCATCAAATTTTGCGGCTCGCTCCAATAAGCGTGAGTGCAAATAGAAAACATCTCCAGGATAAGCTTCACGTCCAGGCGGCCGGCGTATTAACAGCGACATTT
>JAKSUO010000016.1 GCA_024408895.1 Alphaproteobacteria bacterium
GAACGATGTATCTTTGGCACCGGTATTATGCTTATTAGAAATCGCCGTGCTATCGTCAACAGCCTCCAATTTTCCGGTAGTTTCGTTATATTCATAACCGGAAGCAAACAATCCATTGTTTACAATCCAAGACCGAGTACCATCACCGTAAGTTCCCGAAGGCAAACCGTCTTTTGAGACCAAGACTTTTCCCAACGTGTCTGACCCGCTATATGCCAAAATTCCAAGACTTTGTTCAGGTGTATCCACCGAATGTCCAATTGGCGTACCCATTATAGATAATGATTCCTGCATATCAGTAGCAGATGTGTTAGTGACTTTGCTTATATCAAAATCATATGATTCCGCTTTTGCTGAACCAGCATAAAGCATGGCGCCTGCCGCAACCATATTTAAGATAAAGCATTTCTTCAATATGCTGCGATATTGAGCTGTTAAAAGACCGATTCCGGTACGACTGAGTTTTAGCATAACTTTTCTCCTTATAAACTAGTTGTACCATACAGAAAAAGTGTTAAAATTTTAATAACAAAATTGTAAATATGTTTTTATACATGGCTCCGATAATTTGCATATATTTCCATTAGTTCGGCAGATAGACAGTCAGATTAAAAACATTTTCAAGAAAGAACAAGCAAATAAAGCATACCGACAAAGCAACAATCGGCGCCATAAACCATCCGCAAATAATTTTGCGCACAATGCCCCAATTTATGCCTCGTCCGCCTTTGACCAACCCTATTCCTAAAATTGAACCGATAACGGCTTGCGTGCTGGAAACCGGCACCAACGGCAATGCCGGCAAAGAATTTGCCTCCAAAAAGTCATGCAACGACATAGATGAAAACAGCAACAGCACAATGGACTGCGACAACACAACAATCAAAGCAATCATCGGCGACATTTTCATCAAATTGTTGCCGATTGTCATAATAACCTTTTTAGAATAAGTCAAAATGCCGACACCGACCGCCAAAGAACCGAGAAAAAACAGAACTTGTTCCGGACTTAAAGTTAACAGACTTCCGATTTTTAACGGTTTGAAAGGGCATGATTTTACAAACACTCCCACAACATTTGCTATATTATTAGCCCCCAAAGCATAAGCACCGACAGCCGCAGTTATTACCAAACTACAACGCGTCAGTTGGTCTTGCGTTAAAAGATGAAGTTTCATACACTTCAAAAGTTTTTTCAATCCCAAATACAGAAGAACGGCTATCATCCCCGAAATCAACGGGCAAAATCCCCACGTTGCCACAATTTCCGATAAAACTCCGTAATCTGTCGGTTTTCCGGCATAATAATTCCACCCCACTATTGCACCGACAATCGCTTGCGATGTGGAAACCGTTACTCCCATACGCAACACAAGATATACGGCTAAAGCAGCAGACAATGCCACCATAAAAGAACCGGCCAAAGCATTCACCGCGCCCAAACTTTCCAAAGTTTCGCTAGCACCAGCGCCACCAAATACCGCCCCCAACACAACAAAAATGGCGGCAATAACAGCAATGGGCGTAAATTTTATCATTCGCGAACCGACAGCCGTTCCAAAAATATTTGCCGCATCATTTGCCCCGAGTGACCACCCGAGAAACAAACCACTGCTTAAATAAAAAAGGTAGCTAGAATCCATCAGATGTCTCTTTTAATGGTGAAAATAAGAACAGCATCTATACAATCTTCGGCACGGTCGGCAATATCCGCAACATCACCGATAAGCGTGTTGAGTTGTATTTTATGCGCCAACTCCATATCAGAATCAAAAACATCCTGCTTCAGACTGGCCCAAGTTTTATCGCTTTCATGCTCCAAAAAATAAACCTTTTTAGCATAATCGCGCACCGTTGCAAAATCACGAAAGAAAGCGCGTGAGGAAATGGCCATATTTTCGGCGCACTCCGACACCTCACCAATCAGTTTTTTAAATTTTGCCTGATATTGCACGGGGATATCCGGTTGTTCAATATAAAATTTATGGGCAACTTCATCAAACTCATTAATAACTTTATCAATATTTTCAATCATTTGCAGAACATCCGCACGCAAATCGGGAATCAGATTATGAATATACAAACTGCTTTCAATTTCGCGGCGCAAATCATCGGCCTGCCCTTCAATATTTTTGATTTTTTTGCTGATACGACGATAGTTTTGACTTCTTTTTTCTTTTAAAAAAGTATCTATCGCCTCTTTGAAGTACATGGAACATTCAATAACCTTATCATGCATTGCATCAATTTTTTGTTCTAATTCGCGCGTTGCTGAAAATAACGATAATTTAATATTAAACATTTCATCCTCTCTTTTACCCTCTTTTACAAACAAAAGCTGCGAATGTCTAGAATTATTTAAAATTTGTTATTTATTCATTTTATATCTTGATTTTTTAAATTTATGACATTATTGTACCTTTGTGTTTAAACATATTATATTATAAAGGATTGAAAATGAAAAATTTCTCTATTGTTCTTTCAACTGTTGCTATTATTTTAGCCGCTGTTGCTTTATTAGTATCAAGTAAATCAGGTGTATCGGATAGTTCAATCGCTACCGCATTACAAAATAATCCGAAAATTGTTGTTGATGCTTTGAAAGCTCACCAAGAGCAAGAGCGTCTTGCACAAGAACAAGCTGCTGCTAAAGCTATTAAGAAGTATGCCGGTGAAATTGTATCTTCTGAAAATGTACCGTTTACAGGTCCGAATGATGCAACAGTAACGGTTGTAGAATTCTTTGATTTCTCTTGCGGATATTGCAAGAGATTAGCTCCTGAATTGGAAAAAGTTATTGCCAATAATGCAAATGTTAAGTTTGTATTTAAGCCGGTTTCTTTCGTATCCAACGTTTCACCGTATCAAGCTAAAGGTGGATTGGCTGCCGCTAAACAAGGTAAATTCATGGAATATTACAGCGCCGTTATGGCTGCCGAAGGTGGTATGAGCGAAGCTGATGTTGACAAGGTTGCCGAATCCATTGGTTTGAATATAGATACATTTAAAGCTGATTTGAACTCTGCATCTGTTAATGATGCTTTGACCGCAGTTTCCAGCTTAACTCAAAAAATTCAAGTAAACGGCGTTCCTGCTTTATTCATCAACGGAAAACAAGCCTATGCTTATTCTGCTGATGAAATTCAAAAAGCTATTGATGCTGCAAAATAATTTTTAATTTAGCAACAACAAAAAAAACAACCCTATTCTTCGGGGTTGTTTTTTTGTTGTTTGTTATTACAACTTATATTTGACATCCTAAAACATTTAGTATAACCATTGTATGTAGTAGTTTAATATTTAAGGACTGGAATGTCTAATTGTAAGATATCGGTTATTGTTCCCGTGTTTAATGAAGCGAAAGTACTCTCTCGCTGTATGGATAGTTTGTTAAAACAAACATTCCAAGACATAGAAATTATTTGCATTAATGACGGAAGCTCCGACAACAGCTTGGCAATTTTGCAAAACTATGCTGACCAAGACAGCCGTTTCAAAATTATATCTCAGGAAAATTTAGGATTGTCCGTATCCAGAAATAAGGGGATAGATATAGCGCGTGGCGAATATATTTTTTTCTTGGATTCAGACGACTATTTACACCCGCAAGCTTTGGAAATTTTTTATCAAACAGCAATTCATTCCCAAGCTCCCGTTGTGGTTTCAAAAAGTTATTGCAAGTTGGGGAAAGATGTTGTTTCAAATGCTTTAATGAACACCAACAATATTCATTATAAAATTTGTAAATCACCGCTGTCAATTTTGTATCGTCACCGTTTAATTTCTGCTGTTGCTTGGAATAAATTGTATCAAAGAGAAGCCCTAAAAAATTTTCGTTTCATTGAAGGAATTTATTTTGAAGATTGGCCATTCACGGCATGTTTCTTTTCCAGTATTAAGAATTTTGCCTTGATTAACGAGAAACTCTATATGTACAATACTTCTTCACCATCTATCACGCGCAGTAAATTTACAATCCGAAAAATACACGACTACATTGTCGGTATTCGTTATGTTTACAACTATTTTATGCGCTTAAACAAAATAAAAGAATGGGAAATTGTGCGCAAAAATCGTATCAACACATCTTTAAAAATGATGCTGTCTAAAATATCCAAAAGTACAGAAAATATGGATGAGTTGGAGAGCTATTTCAAACAGGAATATATAAAATTGGCAAATGAGCATATTGTTTTTTTCGGAGATTTATCGCTTAAAAGCAAATTCAGATTAATTCGTTTATTCTGGCATCAACGCCATCAATAGCTCAATTTTCAATATAGAAAAAATCGTATATTTTTGCAAATATGACATTAGTTATCATAAACAAAAGCGTGCCGATTGGATAACTGATCCAACCTTGGGCCTGCCACATATTGTCCAAATGTTAGGCCAAAAGCTCCTGAAAAATCAACAAAGCGGACAATATCACAAACTGAATATAATTTCCTCTTGTTCTGTCGCCAACTTTAGAAAATGAGGCGTTACGCCCGCGAAGCGAAGCTATCCAAGCCAAATACGGTTTGCAGAACAATGTCGGCATTAATAATGTGAATAAGCCGTATAACACAAGTTGATAAGCAAAAGAACGCCAACCGTTACTGACCGTTAAAACAAGATATTGTTCATAAAAATCCAAATATAAGTTTTTATATCCCAAAAACAACGGTATCATCGGCAAAAAGATAATAGCCGCCGCAACAAAAGCCATCAAGATAACCGCTTTGGCCGACGGACTTAGACTGCCGATTAACTTTTTTACATCTATATATGGCATTAATCTATAATAATAACGATAAAAAAAACTCCAAAAAATGTAATAGCCGATTGCCCAAATCAAGCTCAACGGATTACTGATGCCCGAAGGAATAATTCTAAAAGTCAGCATAAACACCATATTAATTACAAAAATACAGCAGCAAAATTTTTTATTATAACGAATATAATCCATACTGCTGCGTAAGATATGTAAAAAATTCATTTTCAGTTGTGGTTGTTTATTTTTCAGTTTAGGCATTGTCTTCAATTTTCAATTTATATTTACCGCCGTTTGTTTCTATCAACCGAGGTGTTTTATCAGTTTCAACTTTCTGACGCAATCGGTATATATGCGTTTCAATCGTGTGTGTCGTCACATCATTACTGTACTGCCACACATTTTTTTGTAAATCACTTTTATCTACAAATTCATTTCTGTTTTTATACAAATATTTAACAATATCCACTTCTTTTTCGGTTAATTTAACCATTTTATCGTTAAGAGAATTTTTGATAATCCGCTTATTCGGATAAAGGCAAAATTCACCGAAACACAACACGCCTTCTTCAGAATTATCCAAACGATTGTTGGCAGAGCGAATAACATCCAACAGATACATTAATTTGAACGGCTTTTTCACTGTTATATTCAAGGCATCTTCCGCCACATTGATATTTTGTGCTAAATATATTACCGGCACACAAGGGAACTCGGTGCGCAGCTTTTGCATATTATCTCTGTTTTCATCTACAATAATTACATCAGGCATTTCTTCCGAAAAACACACATCTACCACAGCACCGCTGATTTGATTTTCCAAATCCGCTCTAAAGTCATCATCATTTATGCTCAAAAGAATAGTTGTCATTATGTTCTCTAAAAAGTGATTTCCAATCCGCTGATTAAGGCATATCCCTCATTTCCGGCAGTTTTTGCGACACTGTCGCCTTTATATTTACCGTATGCTGTTGCAATATAAATTGCCGCATATTTATTGAATGCGAATCTGTTAGCCCAAGTCACGATTTTATCTTTGTTTGCGGTTTTACGCGCCGTGGCATAAAAATAAGACACTCCTGTTTTAAACGGTCCGATTTCATAGCTCAAGCCGATATTATATGCCTGCCCTTGACGATATCCGTCAAAATATATCGGTGTTTCGTCAGATGTCTGTAAATTCATTTTATAATCGTGCGAGGACATAAAACTCCGGCGATATGAACCGCCCAAAGTCCAACCTTTGCGATATAAACTTAAGCCGGCTGAAACCTCTTGATTATTTTTGCGGTTATAAGCATATCCAAGAGAACTTTCAATTTCAACAAAATCTAAATCCAAGTCATTATACAAACCGAATGCATAGGAAGAACGGTTATCATAACGGCTGTGTTTATTAACTAAACCGGCTCTTGAATAAGCCTCCGGCGCGTATGAAAAAGCCGCTTTTGTATGATAAATTTCCGGTGTTACATAGCTGACTTTCGGGGTGTCTGCATCTGTATTCAAATATGTTGAATTCAATGTGCGATAAGATGCTATACGGCTATGGCGTTGCCAATTCGGATTAGCAATAAAATCAGTAATCGGTGAATTATTTACACGAAAAGTACCAACTGACGGAGCTCCCACGGCCATTTGATAGGCTGCATTATAAACCTGTCCTACCGTCAATTCGCCATATTTTGTGGCGGTTGTGATGTAGATATTTTCGCCCCACTCTCCCTGATTATAATCTTCAACTTCTTTATCGCCGGCAATTTGGGCATCCAGCCCAAAAGTCAAAGACGTTTCATCATCAAATTGGTAGCCGACAGATGATATTATCTCGGCAACACTCGGCGTGTGATGATGGTTGTAGAGTTGATGATATTTCTCGGCATAACTGCTGTACCCGTAGAAGCTGTTTGCCGTTAATCCATAATCATACTGCCACTCTCCGGCAACCGCCGGCATGGTGAAAATGCTCAGTCCGAAAACTATTAAACTTTTTTTCATGGCCATATTCCCGTTATTTTTGTTCAATTTATGAATTACAAAGGCTTATGTCAACATAAATCGCCATTTTTGCGCTTTTTTAAAATAAGCTTGTTTATAAAATAATAAATAGTGCTTTTAAATTTTGTTTTATTATATATAATAGCGACAACTTAGTATGATTTGCTTAAAATAAATAAAGATAGAAAGGAATGAAAATGCAAAAACCGGTAATGTTGCTTATTTTAGACGGTTGGGGATACAGAGAAAAAATTACTGAAGATAATGCTATTGAATCGGGAAGTACACCGAACTGGCATAATCTTTTACAGACATGTCCGCATGCGTTTGTGGAAACTTCTGGATTGGATGTCGGTTTGCCTGCCGGTCAGATGGGAAATTCTGAAGTCGGTCATATGAATTTAGGCGCAGGTCGTGTGGTTATGCAAGATTTGCCTAAAATTGATCAAGCCATAGAGCAACACACATTGGAAAAAAATCCGGTTGTTGTTGAGTTGATTAACACCTTAAAAAACAACGGTAAAACCTGCCATTTAATGGGGTTGATGTCGCCGGGCGGTGTTCACTCTCATCAAAATCATATTGTTGCCCTGTGCGAAATTTTGAACCACAATGGTATTAATGTATGTGTTCACGCTTTTTTGGACGGACGCGACACGCCGCCTACATCCGGTGAAGGATTTTTGGCGCAGTTCTGCGAATCGGTTAAGAACATGCCACATGTCCACATGGTAACATTATCCGGCCGTTTTTACGCCATGGAGCGCGACAAACGCTGGGATCGTGTTGAATTGGCCTACAATAACATCATTTCCGCCGACGGCAAACGTTATAATACCGCAGATGAGGCCATAAAAGCTTCGTATGCTGCCAATATAACAGATGAATTTGTCGTTCCTTGTGTTGTGGGTGATTATCAGGGCGCCGAAAACGGAGATGCTGTTTTGATGGCTAATTTCCGTGCCGATCGGGCCAGAGAAATTTTATATGCACTATCCGATAAAGATTTCACCGGATTTACCAGACAAAAATCCGTTGATTTTTCAATCAGTGTCGGCATGGCAGAATACTCCGTTGATCACAATCGTTTTATGAAAACGATTTTTGCGCCGGAAACATTAAGAAATATATATGGCGAAATCATCGCCAATCAAGGTATGACACAGCTGAGAATTGCCGAAACGGAAAAATACGCGCATGTCACATTTTTCTTTAACGGCGGTGAAGAAAAAATGTTCAACGGTGAAGACAGAATTTTGATTAACAGTCCGAAGGTTGCCACTTATGACTTAAAACCGGAAATGAGCATTTATGAAGTTACCGATGCTTTGGTGGAAGCAATAGAAAGTAAAAAATACGATACGATTATTTGCAACTTTGCTAATGGTGATATGGTTGGGCATACCGGCATTATGAAGGCTGCTTTGCAAGCGGTTTCCGCGGTTGATAAATCACTGGGGCGCGTTATGCAAGCCATTAAAAATGTCAACGGCATCCTTTTGGTGACGGCTGATCACGGTAATGTTGAAAAAATGGTGGATGAGAATACCGGTCAACCATACACGGCACACACTGTCGGTAAAGTTCAGGCCGTTCTTTATAATGCACCATCACAGGTTAAAGCTCTTGAAGACGGTCGTTTGGCTGACATATCTCCAACTTTGTTGGATTTGCTCGGTATTGAGCAACCTGCCGAAATGACAGGACACTCTTTGTTAAAAAAATAAGGACGCAATTGTGAAAAATACGCTTTTCTTTATTACAATTTTAAGCTTGGTAATGGTTATTAACCAAAACACCGTATCAGCAGCCGTATCCAGTGCCGACGTTGCCAAAGTTGAAGAACAAGCACGCAAAGCAAAACAAGAACGCCAAAAATACGAGCAACAAGCTGCACAAGTAAAAAAAGAGTTGGATAAAATCAATCAAAAATTGATTACCGCAGCTCAAAAAATTCAAAACGGTGAAGATGAAGTTCGTAAAAAACAAGATGACTTGGAAGTGTTGCAAAAACATCTGGCCGAATCTGAAAAAAAATTCAATCTTGAACACGGTATGTTGATTGAAACTTTATCAGCTTTACAGAACTTAGCGTTGCGCCCGTCCGAAGCTGTTTTGGTACAACCGCTATCGCCGGTTGACGTTATGCGTAGCAGTATTTTGTTGCGCGGAAGCGCACACGCACTTGAAGGACGCGCACAAATTATTCGTCAAAGCATTGAAGACATCAGCCGCCAAAAAGATGAAATTTCCAGACGTTTAACCGACATAGAAAAAGAAAATGAAAAATTGGAAAAGCAACAGGCGGATATGAAAGTTCTATCCAAGCAAAAAAGTCAAATGTACAGCCAGCTTTCCACCCAAAGCAAAGAAGCTCAAGAAAAGGCAAAAGTTTTGGCCAGCCAAGCAAACAACTTGCGTGACTTGGTCGCAAAATTGGAAAAGCAAAAAGAATTGCAACAAAAACAAATGGCAGAAAAAGCTCGTTTGGCGCGCGAACGGGCAACCGAAGAACTTCGTGCCGCCAACCGTCCGGATTATACACCGCAGACACAGGAAACAAACGGTTTCAGCTACGCAAAGGGACGTTTATCGCGTCCGGCACGCGGTCCTGTTGTCACAAAGTTTCATGCCGAACTGTCTAAGGGAGTTATTTCCAACGGTATTGACATCAAAACAGTTTCAAAGGCACAAGTTATCGCCCCGTATGACGGTACGGTTATCTTTGCCGGTCCGTTTAAAAATTTTGCCAATTTACTCATTATTGACCACGGCGAAGGCTATACCTCTCTGTTAAGCGGTTTGGCCGAAACCGACGCCTCTGTCGGGCAAATGCTATTAGCCGGCGAACCGGTTGGCGTTATGCCGGCAGGCGATAATGTGAAATTACATATGGAAATCAGAAAAAAGAATCGTCCGGTTGATCCGAATGAATGGTTCTCAAAGTAACAAAGGAATAAAAATATGATAAAAAAATCGTTGATGGCTTCAGTTTTAATTTTCAGCCTTATTGCTTGCGCTTCGCATGCTAAAGAAAAAAAGGAACAAGAACAGGTCAACACCTACGAACTGCTCAATATTTTCGGCGAAGTTATGGAACGCACCAAAACTACTTATGTGGAAGAAATATCCGATCAGCAGTTGGTAGAAGCCGCAATCAACGGTATGCTGACATCATTGGACCCGCATTCCAGTTATCTGAATGCCGAAGATTTCAAATATATGAACGAACAAACACAAGGCAAATTCGGTGGTTTAGGTATTGAAATCACTCAAGAAAACGGTGTAGTCAAAGTTATTTCGCCGATTGATGACACACCGGCAGCCAAAGCCGGTATCAAAGCAGGTGACTATATCACCGATATTGACGATGAAACAGTAATCGGTTTAACCCTAAACGAAGTTGTCAGCAAATTGCGTGGCAAAGTCGGCACCAAAGTTAAAGTTACTATCAGACGTATCAATGCTAAACCTTTTACAGTGACTCTGAAACGTGATGAAATCAAAATTCAATCGGTTAAAAGCGAACTTAAAAACGAAGATATATTATACATACGCATTTCCGGTTTCAATGAAGATATAGATTCTGATATTGAAAAAGCCGTCAAAGACGCCCAGAAAAAGTTGAAAAATAAATTGGCCGGTCTGGTTATTGATGTTCGTAATAATCCGGGAGGTCTGTTGGATCAAGCCGTTAAAGTTTCAGATTTATTTTTGGAACAAGGCGAAATTGTTTCAACCCGTTCACGCAACGAAGAAGACACAATTAAATATTCGGCAACTCGCGGCGATATTGCCAAAGATTTGCCGATTGTGGTTATGATTAACGAAGGTTCGGCTTCGGCGGCCGAGATTTTATCCGGCGCTTTGCAAGATCATCACCGCGCGGTGATTTTAGGTGAAAAATCATTCGGAAAAGGTTCGGTGCAAACGGTTATTCCGCTTAGAAATAATGGCGCAATGCGTATTACAACGGCGCGTTATTACACACCTTCCGGCCGTTCTATTCAAGCTAAAGGTATTGAACCTGATGTTGTCGTTAAACAAGCAAAAATTGAAGAACTTGAAGACTACGGCTTGAATATCAGCGAAGCAAACCTCAAAGGTGCGCTTAAAAATGAACAAGCCGGTGACAATAAAAAAGATGCCGACACTAAAAAAGATGATAAGGAAATAAGGATTATCAACTCATTCGCGCGCTTGATATGGTTAAAGCCTTATATTTATATGGGCAAAACGATAACAATAATATCATTGGCAAACAAGCAGAAGATGCTCCAAAGTCATCGGAGATTAAAGACAAAGCCAAAAAATAGCGGAGCGAGGTGATGATGGCAGAATATTATCGTCCGAATGCCGGGATTGTCGTATTCAACCGACAACGAAAAGTTTTGCTGTGTTTACGCAATGACATTACCGACGCGTGGCAGTTTCCGCAAGGCGGCATTGAAAAAGGTGAAACACCGTTACAAGCGGCTTTGCGTGAGTTGAAAGAAGAAACCTCCGTTACTTCGGTATTACCGATTAAAACACTGAATAAAGCGGCTCGGTATCGTTTTACCCCGGAAATTATCGCCTCTATGCAACAACGAGGTTTTAATAATGTCGGACAGGATATGTATTGGACACTCGCCTTTTTTGAAGGTGAAGATAGTGAAATTAATCTTCAAACCGAACATCCGGAATTTTCATCTTTCCGTTGGGGAACAATTAAAGAAGCATATAAATTGATTGCCGATTTTAAAAAGTCGGCTTACGAAATTGCCGTTAAAGAGTTTGCTCCGATTATCGCCGAATATATCTACCCGATTGATAAGCAGAGTTAATAAGAACCGTCTTTCATATCAGCTTTAATGCGCTCTTTTAAGTCGGCAATTTTAAGATTTAACGCTTTGTTTTTAGATTTTTTGGCTGCGTTGTCCAAATGCACATTCGCTGTTTCAAAATTGCTGATAGCGTAATTATACTCGGCCGCAGCATACAAGGAAGACGCCGTATCATTATTTAAATCATAAGCTCGCGCCAAAAGTTGCCAACTAAAGGCATCTTTGTAACTGATAAGCGATTGCTGCAGTAAATTTATAATGCGATGAACATCTTGTTTAGCCGAAGAACTTTCCAATAAGGCATGAGCCAAACTGGCTTGTAAAATGTGATTATTCGGTAACAATTTCAAGGATTGTTCATAGGCGGATATGCTTTCATTTACCTTTCCGCTTTCAAACAAAAACTGTCCTTTCAGCTCGTAAAAATAAGGATTTTGCGGCTGAGATTTAATAAGAGAATCAACCGACGATAAAGCCTCGTTTATTTTTCCCTCACGAAAGTTCAAAATACTGCGTGCGTATTGTCCGGCGGTAGAACCATCTTTCGTTTGATACAAACGGTGAACTTTATTTTCATCCCATAAAAAGCCGGCCAATTTAGCTTGTATCAGTTTTAATTTACCATCCAACGGGCTTTGCAGCGGATAATGATTGCTTTTACTACTTTCTTCAAAATGGCTAATACGTTCCGCCGTCAGCGGGTGCGTTCTAAAGTAAGAATTTTCCTCAACACCACTCAACGCATATTGTTTTTTGATTTTACGCATAAAATTTTTCAAACCTTGGGTAGATTGTTGCGTTTTATTCAGAAGTTTTACGGCACTTTCATCGGCACTTCTTTCCTCTTGCACTTGATAGTGCAGAATACTGTTTAAAGCGGAACTTTGAGCGCCCAAAATCACGGCCATCGCGGCATCACCGCGTCCGGTAGATACGGCAGCGGCACCGGCTGCCAGAACCGAACCAAGCATCACATATTGCATATTTTCCAATTTAATTTTCTGACGAACAATATGTCCGCCCATAATATGTCCGGTTTCATGAGCCAAAATTCCCGCCAATTCATTGGTGTTTTCGGCATTTAAAATCGTGCCTGTATTGACAAACATATAATTGCCGTCACTGACAAACGCATTTAATGAATTATCATTGACAATAAATATATTATTAGCATTAAAGGGCACTCCGGCAGCCCGAAACAGAGGACGGACAACCTCAGCCAAATAATTCTGCGTTTCGGCATCGGAAATTAAAGCAATGTCAGAAGCAACGGCCTGTTTTATATCACAAGCCATTCCTACCAAACAAAATAGAACAAATGCTATCAGCCGATTAACTTTTGCCACCACGATTTTTTCTCCGATTTAGCCTTTTCTTCGGCTTCAGGCTTTTCGGGGCGATAATTGCCTTCTCTTTTTTCAAATCTCCGGTTACGACGATTACGTCCGCCATTGCGACGAAACCGGAAACGATGGTTCTCATTTTCATCATTTTCGTCAGTTGAATCATCAGCTTCGTCATATTCGCAATCATCCACATTATCTTCTTCATAGCAAGATGTTGCGGCATCTTTTGCCACCACCGCCAACTGTAATTTTTCACGTTCAATTTTATAATCGGCAATGTCTTTCATATTAGTATCACCGGCAATGATAATACATAAATTATATACTTCTTCTAATGCCGAAAGTTGTTTGCGCTTATGATTCAGTAAAAATGCGGCGTATTCTGCCGGTACGGTCACCGTCAATTTAACATCACGATTACGCACACCTTCGCTCTCAATAGCTCGTAAAATAAGTGTAGCACCGGATTCAATAGTGCGTTTAACACCTCTGCCGGAACAATATGGGCATATTTCATAATTGCTTTCCATAAATGAGGAGTGCATACGCTGTCTGGAAATTTCCAATAAGCCGAAAATACTCATCTTGGCAATTTGAATGCGAGCCCGGTCGTCTTTCATTGCCTCTTTCATCCGGCGTTCAACGGCCACATTATTTTGTTGATCATACATATCAATAAAGTCAACAACAATAAGTCCGGCCAAATCGCGCATTTTCAATTGTTTTGCAATTTCATCGGCGGCTTCCAAATTGGTTTTCAGAGCTGTTTCTTCAATATCTTTTTCCTTAGTCGCACGACCGGAGTTCACGTCAATTGAAACCAAAGCTTCGGTCGGATTAATCACCAGATAACCGCCGGATTCCAACTGCACGATAGGGTTGTGCAACTTGTCCAATTGCGCTTCAATTTGAAAACGTTGAAATACCGGAATTTCGCCGGCTTTGCGACATTTGATGTGTTTTAAATTGTGCGGTGATAAAATCTTCACAAAATTACGCGCAACCTGATAGGCTTCGTCGCCGTCAATGATGACCTCATCTATATCTTTGGTGTACATATCACGCAGCGCACGCTTAATCAGATTTCCTTCTTCA
>JAKSUO010000160.1 GCA_024408895.1 Alphaproteobacteria bacterium
GGTTCTGGAAAATCAACACTTTTGCAATTTGCCGGACTTTTCGACACGCCTTCGGGCGGTGAAATATATATTAACGGTGAAAAATGTTCCGATGCCGGTGATGCCATTCGCACTTCGCTGCGGCGGGATTATTTGGGATTCGTTTATCAGTACCATAATTTATTGCCGGATTTTGATGCGGCCGAAAATGTGCTTTTACCGCAGTTGATTGCCGGTGTGAAATATAAAGAAGCCAAAGATAAAGCTATGTGGCTGTTAAGGCGTTTAGGTTTGGAAGAACGTGAACATCATCGTCCGGCCGAACTTTCGGGTGGTGAACAACAACGTGTGGCCATCGCACGCGCTTTGGCAAACACGCCAAAGCTACTTTTAGCTGATGAACCAACGGGAAATTTGGACCCGAATACCTCGGATAATGTGTTTTTAACATTGTTAGAGGTGGTAAAAGAAACGGGGTTGTCAGCATTAATCGCAACACATAATATTGAGTTAGCGCACAAAATGGATAGAGAAGTATCGCTAAAATACGGAAAATTAATTGATGCGCGAGCTACAAATTTTGTATCACAAGCAGAAAATTTTTATTGATGCGTTATTTCTAACTTTTTTTTAATAAAAATGTGGTGCAATCTCAAAAGTTGAGATGAAATAAGAAGAATAAAAGATGGATTTTTGGTCTTTCATTGTTGAAAAAAGTAAAAGTTCAGCAGTTGTGGTGTTGCTGATGTGTCTTTGCGGTTATTTTTCATATTTTGCCGTTAAAGGTGATCGCGGTTTATTGCGTTATATTTATCTGCAGGAAAAAGTCGTGGAAGCCGAGAAAATGAGCGAAAATTACGATAAAAAACGTGAGGAATTGGCTCAAAAAGTCAGCCTTTTATCTTCTTCCAGCTTAGATTTGGATTTGCTGGATGAACGTGCGCGCACGGTTTTAAATGTTATTGGCGATAATGAGTTTATCATTATTGATGATGATACCGAAGAAGCCACCGATTAATCTTCAGAATTTAAATCAGATAAAGAAAAAAACAGCGGAAGAATTTTGTAACTTTCGTTGCTGTAATATACATATAACGGAATACCGTCTCGGCCGTAGGTGTGCAGGGCCTCAAAGTATTCATCGCTATACTCGGTTAAATCTGCCACAAAAAGATGTATGTTGTTGTGGGCGACAAAGTCCTTAAAACGCTGTGTGTTTATTAAAAATTTTTCATTAAATTTACAAGTCAGACACCAATCGGCGGTAAAATCAATGAAAATTTTTTCACCTTTTTCATTTAAATCGGCAATTTTCTGAACATCATACGGTTGCCATTCAGCATTGAAAGATGTTGCTTCATCTGCCGAAAAATTAATTTGTTTAATCCATACCGAACCAAGCCAAACAGCGGTTAATAGCAACGGGACGGATAAGATGATTTTAACGCGTTGCATCCAATAGCCGGGTTTAGGCATAATACGGCTTATGGTTGTCGGATAAAGCTCAATCAAGGCATAAGGTAAAGCATAGCCCAAAGCCAACGCCGTGAAAACGGCATATACTTCAGCAGTGCTTTGCATAAAAGCATAACCGATTGCCGCGCCCATAAACGGTCCGGTGCAAGGACTGGCGATTAAAACGGCAAAAAATCCGGTGGTAAATGAATTTAAACCTGCGGTTTTATTAATAAAATCGCCGGCAAAACTCGGAAAGCGCAACCATTCGGCCATAAACAAAAACAAGATAAAAAATATAATCGCCATAATACCGACAAAACAAGGTGATTGTAATTGAAACCCCCAGCCTATGGCTTCTCCGCTGCTTTTTAGGGTAATCAACAATGAAGTAAGCAATAAAAATGAAAGCAACACTCCCGCAACATAACACAAGGCATTGCACCAAGGTCTGTGGCTTATTTTCGGGTGGTTAATAAGCGTGAAAATTTTCAGACTGAGTATCGGAAAAACACAGGGCATTGCGTTAAGAATAATTCCGCCGAGGAACGCCAAAATCAAGACATACAGCAAATGAATGTATGAACCTTCGGCATATTCAATTTGTGCCAAATAATTTTTGTTTGGCGTCATAATTAAGGCCTGCGACAATTTTTGATTTTTCTCTGCCTGCCATTCAACATGAACCGTCTTGTCAACCAAAGTGATATTTACCGAATTTTCGTCAATGACATCACGCTCGGTAGGTATTAGTTTTAAATGCGTATGTGGTACACTTTCCAAAATAAAAGAGTTTCCGTCGGAAAATAGCTTGAGTTTAATCGGAAAAGTTGCATCTGCCTTTTGTTTGATAGGCAGCCATTCATCTTGTGGGGTAATCAGAATTTCGGATAAATCAAAAGTTAGTTTTTTCTGCTGACATTCGTCATTACATTCCACGAAATCAAAGGTAAGCTGCGCCTTGGCGGGGTTGTCCACATAAAGCTGGAAAAATGCTGTTTTTTCATAAAGATATTCATTCATTGTGTCAAAGACGGTGCGCACC
>JAKSUO010000161.1 GCA_024408895.1 Alphaproteobacteria bacterium
CCCATCCAACGTGACGGCAATAAATTCCATGTGCCGATAGGCAGATAATTTTCTATTGTCAGTGTACCGTTTTTAAGATTTTGAATTGCGCGAGGTGCGCCCGGATCACGCATATCCATATAATATCCTTCAAGAACTTCCTTATCTTTTTCATCTAATTTTCCTTCATAGATGCGGCCGATAAAGTAGTCATTGGCGCGTGCGCGTTCGCATTTTGAAACCACAAACTGAATAAAGCCGGTTAACGCGGCGCGTCCGGTTTGTGACCAGTGCGGATCAGCGCCACCTTTCGGGTCTTCCACTAAAATATTACACATGGAATCCACATACATATCACGGTCAGGACCTTGTTCCGGAATACAATTTGGTGACAGAGGGTTCCAACTCGGATAATAAATACCTTCACTCGGGTTGTCTTCTGCGCCCCAGTTAATGATAAATACCGGACCTACTTTAGCGCGCGCTCCTGAAGTTTTATAGCACAGCTCAGGCTTTGGATCGTTGATAACCAAACTTAGGCCCTGTGAGTGAAAAATTGTCGGCATAACAACGCCAACCGTTTTACCTGTACCCGGAGGAGCACAACATAGCGTTGCTAATGTTTCTTTTAATAATAGGAATTTGCCGTCAAATTTACCGACAACCTGACAAAAGCCGTCAAATCCGAGCAAAGCCATTTTTTTAATATCGCGCAATTCGGCAATCCGTGCTGAACCTTGAATATTAACCTGAAACTTATAAGGGCTTAAAAAGCCGCTGATAATTAATCCGACCGGAATTGTAATAAACGGCAAAATAGGCACCCACATACTCAAGGCAAACGGCACCGAATAATTAAACATTATTTTGAACCATTTTTTATAAACGTTGAAAATATGGTCCGGATTAGCCTTCACCATATTAAAATAGCGCTCAACGGCCGTAAAAGAGTTTTTTGAAACACCGTGCGCCACAAGGTGTGATAAAGCAGGTGCTACAACAAAAAGAACAATACTGATTGCAAGACAAATAAAAAAAGTAATAGTCATCCACCGTACTGCTTTGTCATATTCTTTCCATTCTTCTCCGCGATCTTTAGCCATATCCTACCTCTTATTTTAATCCGTTCAAGATGTTACAGAATCTTTCAAAATTTTTCTTTGACATTGGTGCCACTGCTTCATTTAAGGACTTAGAGAAGAGTTTAATTTCTTTTGGTGCACCTCGGTTAATGCGTGTAACGGCAATATCCGATTCGGTCCATATCTCAAACATATCGTCGGCATTAATGATATTAGCCATTTGAATAACCACAAATGCCGAAACTTTTTGCTCAAAATTTTCTTCATCCATTTTTTCGGCCAATTTATCACGAGCCACGCTCAATTTATGTACCGGAGAAATGCGGTGGCTGCTTTCAGAGAACCACAAAGGTTCTTCACCGTTAAACATTTCTTCGTCAGCGAGCCAGTCTCCGGCTTCGCGGTCAACAAGGCACATACATATTTCGTCAGCGGAAACACCGATATAATCAACTACAAATGAGCCGATATTAACTTTTGAAAGTATGGTGTAATTCTTTTGTGCCAGAGCGTCATAAACAGGACTGTTATCATTATTTTCCGCAGTGTTATGAGCTGTTTTGTCGGCAGATCCTGATTTTGTATCACGATCGTTTCGTTGTTGCCGTCCTCTGTTGCGTGTATCATTATCATAGTTTTCACGCGCACCGCGTTTGTCAGATCTTTCATTACGCCGAGTATCTTTTTGATTTTTATGCTGATTTTGCGAGGTTTCTTCAGCAAATGTATCATTATCACCATAGTAATCTTCGTTAAAATTAAAGCGAGCCGGAGATTGTGAAGAATTCTTAAACGATTCGGAATTGCTTGCTGATGTGTTATTCTTATTGATATCCGTTTTTTCAAACGAATCAAAATCCAAATCAAAGTCATCGCCGTCATCAAATTTGAACAGGGCATGATCAATAGTTTCCGCAACATCAGTTTTTTTTGTTGCCGGTTTTGGCGCGCTATTGGATGATGCCGAAAAAGAAGCGGTTGGTAAAGCAGGGGTTGCAGCGGAAGACATAATAATCGGAGTTGAGGCATCACCATAATCGGAAATCGGCAAATGAAGTCCGCCGACACCTGCCGGTCTGATTTGTTTATAAGATTTACGTTTAACAACGCCGTATTTATTGTTGGTAGTAATAAGGTTAACCGGTGTTGTGACTAATTTGCGATATATATATACAGGGAAGGTTATAATTTTCATGATAATATCTTCCCATGCCACCATACTCAGTGTCCACCATCCGGTAATTAACATCGGGAAAAACGTGACAATAAGCAGAACAAAAGCCCATTCTTTTGGGGCGCGCACAACCCATCCGGCTTTCCATAGAGCAATAGCTTGCCGCCAATGATCGGGCCAAAAAATATCAAAATGCCAGTTACAGAGCATAATCACGCGAATACCTTCCG
>JAKSUO010000162.1 GCA_024408895.1 Alphaproteobacteria bacterium
ATTCGGGATTATAGAAGTTATGAAAAGCATTATGATAAAATCAATTTGTACAATTATCGCGGTTTCGCTGATTGTTTTGGCGTGTTCGCACAGCATTTTTAATTTTTCGGGCGGGCATAAGGAATTGTCCCTGCAACCAAAATTTGACCAAAACGGTTATTGGGATACGCCTGATTTTAAAGTAAAAAAGAATCCGGATAATTCTTATACAGTTTACGGCAAAAGTTCGGTTTACGGGGCTTATTTGGCCGGTCGGGTTGCTCATTTGCGCCAAGATTTTATTAATGCCGCAGAATATTACAAAATCGTTATGGATAAAGATCGGGACAATACCATTGTGAACCGCGCCATTTATGTTATTCTGTCATCACTGGGGCAAATCAATGATGCTTACCATTATGCCAAACAGGAAAAAGAAGATTCTCAAAAACAAACCTTGGCACCTTTGATTATCGCCCTTAAAAACTTTGCCGATGGCAATTATGAAGAAGCGCGCAAAAATATTGGCACAATGAATGATAACTTGCACACCATTTTGATTAACCCATTGTTTGACGCATGGGCCTATGCCGGTGAAAACAATGAAGAAAAAGCTATATCTTCGCTTAAAAGTTTAGAAAAAGATAAAACATTGACAGGCATGAAGATTTTTCACGAGGCAATGATTTATGATTATCTCGGCAACAAGGATATGGCTCGTAAATCTTATGAAACAATTATTCAGAATTATCCGCAAGAGGTTACATATCGCTATCTGGAAATTATTACCGATTTTTATATTCGCAGCGGTGATAAAGATATGGCGCACAAAGTTTCCAATTTGTATAATGACGACTCCATACTGTCAATTCTGTTAAAAAACATTGATCGCAATATAGATATGGCGGACAGTAATGCCAAGCCGATTATTGATTCGCCGCGTAAAGGACTTGCCGAAGCCATGTTTAATATCGGCAATTTATTCAGACTTTCCGCCGGAGGCGCGGAATTTGCGCAAATATATATTGCGGCGGCATCTTTTTTAAATCCGGAGTATGATATTTCCAAAATTGCTTTAGCAAATGTTTTGGAAGAATTAGGGTTATACAAAGAGGCTAACCGCTATTATGAGCAAATTAAACCGGAGTCCGGTTCTTATTTTATTGCGCAAATAAAAATGATAGAAAATCTAAACACATTAAAAGATTATCAAAGCGCCGAAACAAACTTGCGCCGATTATTGAAACAATATCCGGATAATACTCAGCTTCTGAATGATTTGGGTGATATTATCGCTTCGCAAAAAAAGTTTGACGACGCAATCAATGTTTACTTACAAGCTGTTGATAAAAACAAACAACCGCAAGCAGATATATGGCCGCTTTATTATTCTCTTGCGGTAGCTTACCACCGTAACAATCAACCGGAATTAGCGGAAAAATATATGCTTCAAGCCTTAGAGCTCAGCAAACGCAACCCGAATATCCTCAATTATTTAGGTTATATGTGGTTGGAAGACGGCAAAAATACGGATGAGGCAATCAAGATGATTCTGGAGGCTTATGCGCAGCTTCCTTATGAAGGAAACATTTTAGACAGCCTCGGCTGGGTTTATTATCGTACAGGAAACTATCAAAAAGCGATTGAGTTTTTGGAACAAGCTTCTGATATGAATTCGGGCAATGCCGTTATCAGTGACCATTTGGGCAATGCTTATTGGTTCATCGGGCGCAAAAACGAAGCTGTTTTCCAGTGGAAACACGCTCTGGTATTAAAAGAGTCCTCTGATTACATTGATAAAAAAGCTATCAAAGATAAAATAGAAAACGGCAATATTTCTAACCCGATTTTGGTAATTAATGACAAAGAAATTGCGGAAAAATTAGCAAATTTGAATAATGACAACACAAAATAAAGTTGCATAATTCATAACATATTGCCCTTTATGTTCATATTAAAGGCATTGACTTTTTATATGTGTTTAATTCTTGAATATATAAATTATTATTTGACAATATTTCGTTTATTTCATAACATAAAAGTGTATCGGTGGATTACTGATACGGGGTTTAGAAGCCTCTAAGAGTTATCCGTATGCGGATGTAAAAAACTGCCTTTTTGCATATAGCAGGAAGGTAGTAAATAAGGTGTATTGATTAAGTTTAATACACTCAATACCTACACTATTACTCTTAATAGCTTCTAACTTCCTGCTACCTCTAATCCGGGTGGCTTTTTTTGTTTTGTTAAAAAGAAAGGAAGTTTGATTATGAAAACAAATGAATTTGGGCGTTCAATGATAGAAATGCTTGGTGTTTTAGCAATTATCGGCGTATTATCGGTCGGGGGAATTGCCGGCTATACCGAAGCAATGCGCAAATATAAAATGAATAAAACCATAGAGATTTTT
>JAKSUO010000163.1 GCA_024408895.1 Alphaproteobacteria bacterium
CATAATGGGTAGGATCGTTTCCATGATCAGCAGTTATGATTAATAAATCATCATTTGTAAGAATTTTGTTTGGTAGATAGTGACCGAGACCGACAATTTCACTTCTAATAAACATCGTATAAAATGTCCTGCGACAGTTCATCTAAATCAACATGTTCAACTTCATCGCGAATGGTTTGAACAAAGTTCTGACGTACTAACTTTGCCGCGTTATCAATGGCATACGAATATCCCAAAGAATCCGTTCCGCCATGGCTTTTAACCGACAATCCGTTCAATCCGACAAACATAGCCCCGTTATATTTACGCGGATCCATTTTCTTTTTCATTGCCCACACAACCGGCAACAAAAACGGCAGACCAATTTTCGCCCAAACGGAATTTTTAATGGCGTTTTTAAGCAATCCGGACATTAATTTTGCTGTTCCTTCCATTGTTTTGAGCGCAATATTTCCGGTAAATCCATCCGAAACAATCACATCGGCATATCCTTCGCCGATTTGGTGCGGTTCAATATAACCGATAAAATTCAAATCAAGATGAGTATTTTTAATCATCTTTGCGGCCTGATGAATTTCCTCACGGCCTTTCATTTCTTCGGCTCCGATATTCAACAACGCGATTCGCGGACGTTCAATTTCCAAAGTATGGTGCGCCAAAATATTACCGATAATTGCAAATTCCGCCAAATTAATGGCGCTGCATTCGGTATTTGCGCCCAAGTCAAGCATCACGCACATTCCGTCTTTATGCGGAATATTTGTGCAGATTGCCGGACGATGGACACGCTGTATGGTCTTCAGCAACATTTTTGATATAGCCATCAATGCGCCGGTATTGCCGGCAGAAATAATCGCGCGAGCCTCTCCTTTACGAACGGCATCAATAGCCATATACATACTGGTATTTTTATTACGAATAACTTGAGAAGGCTTGTCTTCATTTCTGACAACTTCAGTACTGTGAATCACTGTGCAAAAATCTTTAAGTTCAGCAAACTTAGACATTTCTGCATTAACTTTTGTTTCGTCCCCAAATAACAAAAACTTAATATCCGGATTATTTTTGTGAGCGATATGAATTCCCTCAACAACGATGCGAGGGGAATTATCTCCCCCCATCGCATCCACGGATATGACCAGATTACTATCAGACACAACCTGCTCCATATTCTAAAAATTACAAAACTTATTTTGTTTCCTTATGCGCAACGACATCTTTGCCGTCATATTGACCGCATTTCGGGCAAACATGGTGAGGTCTTTTCAATTCGCCACAATTTGGGCATTCTTGATAAGAACTCGGTGTTAACGCATCATGTGCACGACGCATATCGCGACGAGATTTAGATACTTTTTTCTTAGGTGTAGCCATTTCTTTTCTCTTTATTGTTAATTAATTACACAAACATTCGGCGCTAGGTTTAACACAGCTTTATATAAAAAGCAAGCAAAAAAGCATTACCGAATGATTAGGAGTGTTGTATATGCATTTTTTTCATTTTGCAAGCATTTTTTACTCATTTAGATAATAAATCGTACGATATGTATTTTTTTACAATGATTTTTCTGTTGCCGATAAAGATTTCAAGCATTTTTCCCAAAAAAACAAGCTAATTTAAAGTTATTGACGGAGTCGTCAACTTTTTTTGCCCACTCACTCGGATAAATGTCTCCCCTTCTGAAATATAAGGTAATGTATAATCATTTTTTAATACTAAAATTGCTTGCTTTTTGGGGTATTACTTCCTAACTAAATAATATAAATCTTATTTTAAGAAAAGGAGTAGAGATGGATTTTAAGGAAATTATATCTTTTAAGGCGTTGCGCAAATTTGATGCAATGTGCTTAAAAAACGAAAAATTGCACCAAAATAAAGAATTACAACAGCAAATATTATCGTGGGCAGCGGAGTTATTGAAAGAAGCGAGAGAGGACTGGGGCAATCTTCATGCTACAACCTTTGAAGCTATTATTGCAGAAGACCGCAAAGCACAAGCCCAAAAGCGCGGCAAAGCCAGAGATAACAAGTATGCACCTTTTCGCGAGTATTTTAAAAAAGTTCAAAAAGAAAAATTTATGGAATATAAAAAAGCGGGACAAAAGCTTACTGCAAACAGATTTGTAGAATGGTTTTTAGAAAATACAGCAGAAAATATCGAAATACCATACCGCCAAAGTAATCTGAAGAACAAGTTAATACAATTGGCTCAAATCAACAATTGTGAATTTAAAAAAAGCTTTTGAATGATAAAGTTGATATGTTGCAAACTATGCCGGATTGTCAAAGTTTTTTCTTATTGTTAAAATAAAAATCTAATATTGGGTCAACATTTTAACAAAAGGAGGAAAATAATGGACCTATATGGAAAATA
>JAKSUO010000164.1 GCA_024408895.1 Alphaproteobacteria bacterium
TTTTCCGCAAACACTTTAAGCGATTTTGTATAGTCAACCCAATTTTCTTTCAAAAAAGGCAGGTTGTCATTTTTGCCGTAAAAGCTAAAATCAATGTGTTTGAATCCGCATTTATTAAGCAACTCTATCTTTTCTTCATGGGTATTTACATATTTATTAAAATCAGCTGTTGTTGTTGCAATTTTCATTATATATTTCTCCCTTTAAAATATATTTTTATGCTATTTCAGTGAAACAAAAGCAAATTCAAAAGCATTTATCGGAGAAAGATATAGTTTATTTCCTTTTATCTTTCCCGTGCAACCCACAAATTCAGCCGATTTGTATTCTCTGTCAAGTTCGACGACAGGTTCTTCTATCCTATCGGCAAAAAAGTTCCAAAGTCCAAACGCCACCGAAGTTTTATCCTTTTTACAAAGAACATACAAATCCGGATTACCGGTACATTTTACCGGTAATTTCTGTCCTAATAACTCAATATATTTAAACAACAATTCCTGCATAGAATACGAACGGTATCTGTCAGTAGGCGTTGAATATGCATCAAAAGCAAAAACAAGAAATTTTTGACCGCAATCATTTTCATAGAAATATGTATCAGGATATTCGTTACCCTTTTCACCGCAGGTAATCAAAATCTTTGCTTTATCTTTTGGCACTATTTGATAAACAGAATCACCCTGATAATTACTTTCAACATATTCATTATATTCGCTAAAAAACAAACAAGGTGCATTACAAATTTTACCGTCAATTCGGTCAAATCCTACATCATATCCTCGGTCTTTAAGAATTTGTGCCGCCTTAATATCAAGTATTAAACCGTTATTAAAAGCAGATTCGGGCAAGTATTTGGCATTTTCTCCGAAAGCAATGCCGACAGTATCCTTGCAGGTATAATTTGTAGGAACAGAATTATCCGCAAGAAGTCTTGCCGCACGGGAAAAGAAAATATCCTGTATATAATCTTTGCCGATAAATCTATCGTTCGGTAAATCCGCATTCCGGATTTTATTCATAAACTCATAAACACGCACTCCGGTATCTTGTTTGCCTGCAAACACTCTTTCTATATCTTTGTAAATCTGTTCGTTTTTTAAATGGGCATTTATATATCCCTTTTCATATTCAGGCGATGAAGTATACGATAGCATATATTTTAAGATGCCGGTTGCAATACCAGCCGAACGAAGTGCGGTGTCAAATCCTTCGAGATATGATGACGGACATTTATAACGAGGTCTTGGCCAAACATCTCCCTCAACCATAACTTCAATGTTTTCGTCTGAAATCCAACTTTTTTCCATTCTTTCAAGTTCAATAACATTTTGAAGTCTGTTGCCCCAGCTTTGTCCCACAGCCCAATACGGAGCACCGATTAAACGAAGAAGCGGTTTTGTATTTCCGGCAAGAATTTTAGCAAGCGTTGCCGAATCAACACCGTCTAAATCCCATACCGACATACACGAACAAAATGCTATTCTGATATTACTGTCTATTTCGTCAACTGCTCTTCGGACATTAGTAGCATAATCTATTAAAGACTCACCAAGAACATCAAGCCAAGCACTGCGGTAACGGTTTTCCCCGCCGCAAAATAACTTTTCCGCTATTTTGTCTCGGATTATTGTTTCCCCTAATCTTTGAGACATCATTTTCAAATGGTTATCACAACAACATCCAAAGCCGGTGGAAAGATTGCCGTATCTGTAATCATCATCAAACATTATAATATCAGGATGTAATTCTGCAACTTGTTTAATAAATCCGCAGGTGTCATCAATAAAATCTTTATCAGACGGACAAAAAAATGCAGTGTTATTTGATTCAGCAGAGAAACCCTCAAATGCAGTTATCATTTGCATTTTTTTATTTGCTTTATCAATGTCGCTTCTCCAAAGTGCCCAAAACCATACGCCCGTTTCAAGACCGTTTTCTTTATAATATTTAATATTTTCTTTTAGCCATTCCAAAACTTTTTTGCGTTTATTCCCGTCAAATGAAACCGTACCAATCGCAAGAAAAACCCGTGAAGCACCTGCACGGCGTAACTCTTCGAGAGTTTTTTCTTTGCTGTTTTGGTTATCATTAGAAATAGGCATTGAAATTGTATACATAATATATCATCCTTTATTGTATATGAGTCGATAATAGTCAGATTTTTGCAGAGATGCACCAATATTCTGTATGCTTAACCGTTTCATTAGGTGCTATTTCTTTTAATTCGCCGAGCGTTTCAAGTTCCATAATATATTTGTTTAGAAACAACTCGGCATTGCACCCGTGGTCGGGACAATTTTCCATTTTGTATGCAGCAAAAGTGATTTCTAATTTTTGTCCCAAGTTTTCCATATAGATTTTGCCTTGCGGT
>JAKSUO010000165.1 GCA_024408895.1 Alphaproteobacteria bacterium
TCTCAAAAGAGAGCCTTTTCTATAGAACCCCCAGTTTACTGGGGGATATCTATTTTATTTTTATTCAAACTTGTGTGGCATTTCAGATTCTTTTTTCATCAAGGCTATGAAATCAGCAAGCGGCATAACCTCTTGTTTTTCGCAGCCCAAACGACGAATTGTTACCGTGCGATTTTCTTTTTCTTTAGCACCAACCACCACAATTACCGGAATTTTAGCTAGCGAATGTTCACGAACCTTATAATTAATTTTTTCATTACGTAAATCCGTTACAGCCGTTAAACCGGCACGTTTCATTTCTTCGGCAACTTCCGTGGCATAGCCGTCAAATTCACTGACAATCGGTGCAACAACTGCCTGCAACGGAGACAACCACAACGGTAATTTACCGGCATGATGCTCAATTAAAATGCCTAAAAAGCGTTCAATTGACCCAAACAAAGCACGGTGCAACATCACCGGACGATGCTTTTCGCCATCTTCACCAATGTATGAAATATCAAAGCGTTCCGGCAAATTCATATCTACCTGAATTGTTCCGCATTGCCATTCACGACCGATAGCGTCTTTCAAAATAAATTCCAACTTCGGACCATAGAATGCACCTTCACCCGGATTGATTTCATAAGCATAACCATGTTTTTCAAGCGCATGAGCCAACGAACTTTCACACAAATCCCAAATTTCATCGCTACCGATACGATAAATGCTATCCGGACGGGTTGAAAGATAAATTTTGATACTATCAAATCCGAAGTCTTTATAAATATCAAAAATAAGTTTCATTGTGTTAATACACTCTTCTTCCATTTGTTCCGGAGTGCAGAAAATATGCGCATCATCTTGCGTAAATTCGCGCACACGCATCAACCCCATCAAAGAGCCGGAAGCCTCGTAACGATTAACCTTGCCGAATTCTGCCATTCTGAGTGGCAAATCACGATAAGACTTAATACCTTGTTTATACACCAACAAACCGCCTGGACAATTCATTGGTTTAACACAGAACATACTTCCATCTTCCATTTCTCCGGAATAATTGTGAGCACCATATTTATCCCAGTGACCGGAGGTTTCCCACAAAACACGATTCATAATACGCGGCGTTTCAATTTCACAATATCCGTTATGTTCCTGACGATTACGCATATATTCAATCAACTTGCGATAAACACGAAATCCTTTATCGTGCCAAAAAACGGCACCCGGCGCATACTCAGGTTCAAAATGGAACAAATCCATTTCTTTGCCGATTTTGCGATGGTCACGTTTTGCCGCTTCTTCCATCATTGTAATATAAGCATCCAAATCCTTTTTATTTGCCCACGCTGTTGCGTATAAACGTTGCAACATTTCGTTATTGGAATCACCGCGCCAATAAGCGCCGGCAACCTTCATCAACTTAAACGCATCACCAACTTTGGCTGTTGACGGCACATGCGGACCGCGACACAAATCGGTATAATTTCCCTGACGATACAAAGTAATGGTTTCATTTTCCGGCAAATCCTCTATAATTTGCACTTTATAATTTTCACCTTTTTCCTTAAAGAATTTAATGGCTTCGCCGCGAGGCATAACGATTCGCTCAATTTTTTCGTCGCGTTTAACAATTTCATGCATTTTAGCTTCAATCTTAGCAAAATCCTCAGTTGTAAAAGGTTCTTTTCGTGCAAAGTCATAATAAAAGCCGTTTTCAATAGCCGGTCCGATAGTAACTTGAGTATCCGGCCACAATTCTTGTACAGCTTCAGCCATAACATGTGAGCAAGAATGTCTTAAAATATGTAAACCGTCTTTATCTTTGGCGGTGATAATAGTGAGTGTGGAATCGGTAGTTATCGGTGCGGTTAAATCTTTTAATGTATCATCAACTTTGACGGCCAAAGCCGCTTTTGCCAGACTTGAACTGATTTTTTGAGCAATTTCCAAACCGGAAACGCCCTCTTTTTCTTCTAAAATACTGCCATCAGGCAATTTAATTTTTATCATTTTTTTCTCCGATTAACTATTTAAGTTCACTATTTTCCACGTTTACTTCACTATAAACCTTGATTGTTTTATCACACATAATTTGTTTTTTAAAATGTTCTTTTACATTTTTTATTGCGGCAGCTCCGATTTTTTCTCTTTCTTATCGTCCTTTGCGCCGTCTTCATGTTTTACGGTTTCTTCTGCCGCAGTTTCTTCTTCGTTAAAAGTGTCGATTTTGCCTATGTCCTTTTCGTTTGCCATTACATTGTCTCCGATTTCAGTTATTCATTGTCTTCGTTATTGGCGCCGGGAAGAGTGCGGTTCAGGATGTCCGCGACTCCGCGTGTCCGGCTGTCGACCGTG
>JAKSUO010000166.1 GCA_024408895.1 Alphaproteobacteria bacterium
GCCGTATATTTTTTCAAAGAAATTGTGGATAAGTCATTAACGGCAATTTCCGGTAAAATTTCGGTTTCAATTGTAAATTCAATATCTTTTCCGTCTTCAAATTTTTCTATTTTAACATCAGGTGTCATTGCCGGACGCAATTTGTTCTCATTGATAACCGTGTTGGTTGTATCGCGAATCATATCATCTAAAACTTCGCCCAAAACAGACGGACGATATTTTTGTTCAATCATATTTTTCGGAGCATGACCGGATCTGAAACCAGGCAATTTCACATTTTTTACAACTTCGTCTAATTTCTTATCCACGGCAGCGGCAAAATCAGCAGCAGCAATGGTAACGGTATATTTTTTGTTTAAGCCTTTGGCTTTTTCTTCTTTATATTTCATTTTATTCTCTACAATAAGGTTGTAATTGGAGCGGATAAAGAGACTTGAACTCTTACGCCTTGCGGCACCAGATCCTAAGTCTGGCGTGTCTGCCAATTCCACCATATCCGCACTATGGTTAAAACTGGTATGAATAGAACATAAAAAAATCAATAAATCAAGTGAAAAACAACATTAAGCCGATGTTTTTTGATTTTGGTGATGTTTAACACCATTTGATTTGCGACTATAAATCAGAAAATATAATTTGAATTACGTATTTTTGCGCGCATTGATGTTGAGGGGAATATTGTCGTTTTATTCGGTTAGTTCTTGGTTTTAGGCAAAAAACAATAAATTTTTTATGTTGATATAAAAATATTGCAAATTGAGTTTTTTGATGTATAAAGTTCTAAACATTAAGTCAAGAAAAGAGGAAAAAATGGCAGAGAATATCAATCCGCGTAAGACTTTTGCGATTATTTCACATCCGGATGCCGGTAAAACAACATTAACCGAAAAATTATTGCTGTTTGGCGGAGCTATTCAACAAGCCGGTGCGGTTAAAGCGCGCGGTGAAAATCGCAAAGCACATTCCGATTGGATGAAAGTGGAGCAGGAACGTGGAATTTCAGTGGCTTCCTCGGTTATGAATTTTGAATATAACGATATTACTTTTAATTTGCTGGATACGCCGGGACACGAGGACTTTTCCGAAGATACTTATCGTGTGCTGACGGCAGTTGATTCGGCGGTAATGGTGCTTGATTCGGCGAAAGGTATTGAAACACAAACCAAAAAGCTGTTTGAAGTTTGTCGTTTGCGCAATATTCCGATTTTAACTTTTATCAATAAATTGGACCGCGAAGGATTGGATCCGTTCGCCTTATTGGATGATATTGAAAACACTTTGGCATTGGAAGTAACGCCTGCCAGTTGGCCAATTGGCAGCGGTAAAGATTTTCTCGGTTGCTATGATTTGATTAATGATTGCTTGATTTTGATGAATAAAACGGGAAATAAATCTCAAATCAATGACATAATTGAAACCTGTAACGGGCTTAATGATGAAAAGCTTGATAAATTGTTGCCGGCACACGCGGTTGCAAAATTGCGTGAAGAAGTGGAAATGGTGCGCGAACTTTGTCCTGAATTTAATTTACAAGATTATTTGTCGGGTGCTTTAACACCGGTGTTTTTCGGCAGTGCCATCAATAATTTCGGTGTGCGCGAAATATTGCAAGGGTTGCATCAATTTGCCCCAACACCACGTCCTCAACCAAGTGCCGAGAGAGTAGTTAAGGCGGAAGAACCGAAAGTAACAGGTTTTATTTTTAAAATTCAAGCTAATATGGATCCGAAACATCGCGATAGAATTGCGTTTATGCGAATTTGTTCGGGGCATTTTAAACGCGGTATGAGCTTGTTGCAAATTCGTACCGGAAAAGAAATCAAAATTGCCACGCCGGTAATGTTTCTAGCACAAGAACGCGAATTGACGGAAGATGCTTATGCCGGTGATATTATTGGTATTCCGAACCACGGACAGCTCAGAATCGGTGATACATTAACCGAGGGAGAAAAAATTCATTATACGGGTATTCCGAGTTTTGCACCGGAGTTGTTAAAATCCGTGCGTGCCAAAGATCCATTAAAATCTAAACATTTGGCCAATGCTTTGCAGCAAATTGCCGAAGAGGGCGGTGCCAGTATTTTTAAGCCGTTGTCCGGTGCCGAATATATTATAGGAGTGGTTGGCGTGTTGCAATTTGAAGTTATTGCCGATAGATTGAGGACCGAGTTTAACGTTGATGTTTTGTTTGAACCAACGCAATATTTTACGGCGCGTTGGGTCAGTTGTGAAGATAAACTGCAACTGGATAAATTTTTCAACACTAATACCTTTAATTTGGCAGAAGATTATGACGGCGC
>JAKSUO010000167.1 GCA_024408895.1 Alphaproteobacteria bacterium
AGTTTTTGTTGCAAGAAGTTGCAAAAACGGCTACCAAAGCTACAGCTGCTAAAACGCAAAAAACTTTTTTCATAATGATAATTTTGAGGGAGATTAATACTTTAAAATTCATACTTCCCTCGTTAAGTGATGAATTTTATGGTTGAAATAATTTGGTGCAAAAATATGAAATAAATTCCAAATGATGCTCAATATTATTGGGCGAAAATTGTTTTTTTATAACTTAGTCAAAAAATTGACTATTTGCATTTTACTGAATAGCCAAGAGCTTTTTCTTCGTAGTTCATATCACTACATTTCTTAAGATCGCTGGCATATTGACCCCAAGCGGTCTTAACTTGATTCATATCATAAGTGAAAGTAGTGGAAATACCACCAAGAGTTTCAGTACAAGTACATTTCTTGTTGCAAGAAGTTGAACAAATTGCTACCATAGCAACAGCTGCTAAAATACATAATGCTTTTTTCATAATTGTTTTTTTTGATTGATTAATAATTGATGTTAAAATGAACGGCAAAAATACAAAATAAATTCTGGTTATTTTAAATACATCAAGTTAAAAATAATTAAATCGTGTATCTTTGCAAAAAAAATGAATGATGGAAGATCAGGTTTGTAAAGAAGGAATAGTCCGAAAAATACAGGAGGACCATATTTGGGTAGAAATCGTAGTGAGTTCGGCTTGTGGGGGTTGCGCGGCGAAAAGCTTGTGCAATATTACTGAAAAAAAGAACGAACTTGTGGAAGCACGAAATATTTCTGGAGAAGTTTTCCAAATTGGAGAATCGGTAAATTTGCAAATGAAGCAGCATCTTGCCCGCAAGGCGGTGCTGTTGGGCTACGGCTTGCCGTGCGTGGTTTTGCTCCTGGGTTTGTTTGGTTGTTATGCGCTCACCCGCATTGATTGGCTCAGTGTGATAGTGGCATTGGCATTGACAGCAATATATTATTTGGTTGTCAAAAAATTGGATCGCAAACTTACGAATGATTTTGTGTTTTATGTGGTAAAGAAAGAATAAAAAAAACGGCCCAGCGGGGAGCCGGGCCATCCAATCAAACATTATGAACAAAAATTATGCTTCTGCAATAGGTTGCACAGAAACATAAGATCTTCCTTTTCTACCTTTTTTGAAAATAACGGTTCCGTCAATCAATGCGAATAAGGTATGATCTTTACCCATACCAACATTCAAACCAGGATTGTGAACTGTACCTCTGTGACGAATAATAATGTGACCGGCTTTGGCAACTTGACCGCCAAAAATCTTAACGCCTAAGCGCTTGCTGTGGGATTCACGACCGTTCTGAGAACTACCGACACCTTTTTTATGAGCCATATCTAATAATTTTTATTCGTTAATACTAAATTAGAAGTTGATAGAATCAATCTTCAAAGTGGTCAAATATTGACGATGACCATTCATTTTTTGATAACCTTTTCTTCTTTTCTTCTTGAAAACAAGAACTTTGTCGCCTTTAATGTGGTTAACAACGGTAGCGGTTACTTCTGCACCAGCAACGGTGGGAGTACCAACTTTTACGGCACCGTCATTATCAACAAGCATAACGCGGTCGAATTTTACTTGCGAACCTTCTTCAGCTTTGAGGCGGTGAACATAAACCTTGCGGCCTTGTTCAATCTTAAATTGTTGCCCTGCTATTTCTACGATTGCGTACATTGTGATTGATTTTTTTGGTTAATAATTTTTTGGGTTGCAAAAATATAAAAAAAAATAATACCATCGCCAAAATATTTATACTTTTTATTAAACTATTGCGTTTTACATTAGTCTATCATTATTACTATGTTGTTTATTATAGGAGCTTAAAACCATGAAGAAAATTCAAAAAGTACTATTAATCAGCGTTTTACTATTTTCTATAGGGTGTATTTTTGCCCAAAGCGACAATGGTAAAATTACTTCAAATTCTTCCAAAAATTTTCAATATGTGGACTTAACTGCGGCCGCGGAGCATTCTATACAGGCCGTCGTTCACATAAAAACGGAGTTTATTCAGAAAAATTCCGCTTGGGATAGTTATTTTAGCGGTTCTTTTTGGGAACATTTTTTTGGCATTGATCGTCCCAGCGAGTATCCGGTCGTAGCAGCCGGGTCTGGCGTGATTATTTCGGGAGATGGCTATATCATTACCAATAATCACGTGGTGGAGGATGCCGAAAAAATAACCGTCACACTAAATGACAAGCGAGAATATCAGGCCACGATTGTTGGCACGGATGCCGAAGCCGATTTGGCACTTAGCAAGATAGAAGGTGACAATTTCCCTCATGTCAG
>JAKSUO010000168.1 GCA_024408895.1 Alphaproteobacteria bacterium
ACAGCGGATTTGCGTACGGACGGAGTGAAACGAGTCCGGATAGCGAACAGATTGAGCCAACTAAAACCGAAGGTTTTATAGGCGAAACTCTGTGAGCGTGGAGCAAATTCAATAATTCAATAATTTAATAATTTAACGGAGTTAAATTGCAAAACACTAATAAAATCGCTTTATCTTATCACTAGATAAGGCGATTTTATCGTGTTTAATGCACAGACGAGTTTCGCAACTACGTTGCTTCACTCTACCAAAAATTTAATGATTTGGCGATTTTGAAAACCCAGGGGGTTCAAAACACCTAAAGAATTTCTTAATTAATAAAAATTTTCATTCTTTCCAATATCGCAACATAAAATTATTCATGATAAAATAAAAATACTAAGGGAGAATATAATGAAATTACACAATTCATACACCAACACATTGGAAGAATTTAAGCCGATAGAAGAAAATAAAGTAAAGATGTATGTTTGCGGGCCGACCGTATATGATTATGCACACCTCGGACACGCAAGATGCTACATTACCTGGGATGTATTATACAGATACTTAAAATTTAAAGGCTATGATGTTACCTATTGCCGTAATGTTACTGATGTTGACGACAAAATTTTGAAAAAAGCATCTCAAGAAAACAAAACTCCCGAAGAAGTTTCAAGTTTTTGGTATAAACAATTTGCAAACTCTATGAAAGCCTTAAATACTCTAAAACCTGATATCGAACCGTTTGCAACAAAAACTTTGGGCGAGATGATATCTATTGTTAAAGACTTGATTAAAAACGGTTACGCTTACGAAGCTGGCGGTGATGTATATTTTAGAGTAAAGAAATTTTCAAAATACGGCTATTTGTCAAAACAACCGATAGATCAGCTTGAAAGCGGGGCGAGAATAGAAGTTGGCGAACTAAAAGAAGATCCTTTGGATTTTGCCTTGTGGAAAAAAGACGAAAAATTCGGGTATAACAGCCCGTGGGGTGTTGGACGTCCGGGGTGGCATATTGAATGTTCAGCTATGAGCCGAAAATATTTGGGTAAAACCATTGATATCCACGCAGGCGGAGCTGATTTAATTTTCCCGCACCACGAAAATGAAATAGCTCAGTCGGAATGTGCTAACGGTTGTAAATTCGTAAATTATTGGCTGCACAACGGTTTTGTAACTATCAATAAAGAAAAGATGTCAAAATCGCTCGGAAATTTCCTGACAATTGACGATTTACTGAAAAAATATGACGCAAACACAATAAGATTTTTTATCTTGACTAATCATTATCGCATGCCGGTTGAATTTTCGGATGAAGCCTTATCATCAGCAGCCGCAGGGGTAAAAAGGATGCTCAACGCCAAGAGAACCACTATTGACGAAACCCTTGATATTACAACAACTGATGATTATAAAAAATTTGTTGAGGCAATGGATGATGACTTGAACACCTCAAAAGCCTTGGCAATTTTATTTGACTTAGCCGGCAGAGCCAACAAAGATGAAGTCGGAGCTTTTACCATATTATATAAACTTGCAACGGCTTTAGGATTTAGCTTTGAGAAAGCAAGTTTATCGGATGATGAGATAAAATCAGTCTTAGACCATGTCGGGAAGGCTTTAGATAAAGAATTTCAAAGTATGGACGATTTAATTTCATTCAGAAAACAAGCTCGAGATGAAAAGAATTGGGATATTGCCGACAAAATAAGAATTTCACTGGACGAAGTCGGAATAATTCTTAAAGATTCCAAAGACGGCACAACTTGGGAAGTTAAGTAAAGATTTAGGAATAAAAACACAATCGAACCCCCACCCGATTTTGTACACTACTGTTAGAGATAAATTTGACCTAAATATAAAAAAATAATATTTACTGAAATAAACATATTCGGACTATAAAAATGGTTTGATTAACCTGCCACCATTTCTTGTGCCGACAAGAAATGGTGAAAAGAAACTCTCGACCCGAACTTCATTCGCTAATAAATTGTAATTGCTATGCCCAAACGAGTTAACTCACGACTTGACTTTGTCAAGTCGTTCGAACAAAACTCGTCTTGTCATTGCATAGCAAAACATTTATTGCTCATTCCGTTAAGGTCGAACCCGTTTTGCAAGATTTTACCAATTCTGGTCAGGCGAGCGTGTGCAAAGCACAATAGCGAGCCTAAAAGGTTGAAAACTTTGTTTTCAACTATTGCCATAGTCGTTACTGGGGGACATTACACACCATTTCGCTACTTCTTGCCAATATCTAAAGCGTGTTTTTCTTTTTCGGTTCACTTTTTCTTCTTGCATCGCAATCAAAA
>JAKSUO010000169.1 GCA_024408895.1 Alphaproteobacteria bacterium
GGTTTGGCGTTGGAGTAAAAGGCGGATATAATTATGCCTTAACAAGTTCTTGGACTTTACAACCAAATATCTATGCCGGATATACTTTGGTAAGCACTGAGGATTATACGTCTAAATCCGGTGTTAGAATCTATAACGATGATTTGAACTTCTTTGAAATTGATCCGGGATTTAAACTATCCAAACAAATTAATAAAGGATGGTCGGGTTACATTCAAGGTAAATACGCAATCGTGGCTGATAATGGCAGAAGTGCGACAACAGCTACGGTGGTATTGCCGGAGATTTCAACCAAAAACTACTTTGAATACGGATTTGGTATGAATAAAACATTAAATGACGATTGGTCCTTAAACGGCGAAATCAACCGCCGAGATGGTGGTCGCAGCGGTTGGAACGGATCATTAGAGTTAAAATATCACTTCTAATGAAATCCGACTGTTTTTCAAAAGCTCTTGGTTTATCCGGGAGCTTTTTTTGTTTATTTCTGATTTATTTAGGTAATTAAAGAAATATTAGGATAAAATGACTATGGTGTAACCAAATTAGCAAAAGCAAGAGGTAACTATGCAATATTTTTTTCAAGATAATGATTTAATAGCCTTCTTTTCCGGTTGGGGATGTGACCAAAATCAATTTACCAATTTGCACGATAGCAAAGATGTTTTGATTATATATGATTATCAAAATTTAACGTTGGATTTTGATTTTTCCGGGTATAAAAATATCTATGTTATAGCATATTCTGCCGGCGTTTTTGTGGCTTCAATCTTAGTTGATACATTGCCGAATATCAGGCAAAAAACGGCTGTGTGCGGCAATCCTTATTTGTTTGATGATACACTCGGTATGTCAAAAGAAAAGATCAATGTTTGCCAAGAAATAACTTTGGATAATTATATGGAATTTAGAAAAAAATATATGGTTTTCAATGATGAAGAATTGGAACGTTATAATAATTTTGAATCCTTGCGTACGATTGAAAGTTGTAAAAAAGAACTGACAACTTTACAAAAATTCTATAATGCGTATAAATCCCGAATCAATCCGTTTTTTGATAGGGCTGTTGTTGCTGAAAATGATTTAATATTTGATGTACAGGCACAAAAAGATTTTTATAAAGACAAACTTAAAGTAATCAAGCAAGCCAGACATCACATTTTCTTTCATTTCAACAGTTTTGAGGAAATCTTGAAATTTTGACGAAGATAAACTTGATTAAAACAACAATATTTTAGGGCTTTTCGGCTCCAACTGTTGTCGGTTCGGAGTGTCCGGGATATAAAACCGTATCATCGGGTAGGGTAAAGATTTTTTCTCTGATACTCTGATAAAGTTGTTGTTCATTACCTCCCGGAATATCGGTGCGTCCGACAGTGTTTTTAAAAATCGTATCCCCGACAAAAGCGAGTTTATTGTTTGCATCATAATAAATAACGGCATCTTGGGTGTGTCCAGGCGTATATATAACACGCAGTTTGACGGCAGGATTGGCTTCAAGCACAATATTCTGTCCTTCATCAACATACAGAGCATTGTTCAGTTTTATTTCGTTTACAAAAAAAGCGGATAGATTGTAGTTTCCGTCTGTGAGATAGTTTTGGCTGTTTTTATGAGCCAGATAAGGAATATTCAATTTTTGGCTGATTTCATCTACGCCGCCGATATGATCAAAATGCCCGTGAGTTATTAAAATTTTTTCAATTATCCAACCGTTTTCAATAATAACATTAAGCAGTTTTTCGGCCTCAGCTCCCGGATCAATTAAAAATCCGTGTTTTGTTTGTTCATCAATATAAAAATAGGCGTTTGTCTGAATGAAATCACTGACCGGCACTGTATCTACAATCATATTAAAGCTCCATAGATTTATTTTTTACATTTTGCAACAGCTTCGCCCATATTAATATGGTTTTCCAAAATCAAGTTTTCAAAATTTATTTTACCTTTTTCAAACAAGCAGATAACGGTGCTTCCCATAGTGAATTTGCCGATTTCTTCTCCTTTGGCATAAGTGATATTTTTTTGTCCGTAATCAACTGAATAAACATCTCGTGATTCGCGCGGTGCAACAATTCCGGCCCAAGCCGTTGTAATACTGCGAACAATCATTGCGCCGACAAACACAACAGCCATTTTTCCCAACGCGGTATCAAACAGACATACCACCCGCTCATTGCGTGCCAAAAGTTCGGGAATATTGCGGGTGTATAGTGGTTGAACCGAGAAAAATTCGCCCGG
>JAKSUO010000017.1 GCA_024408895.1 Alphaproteobacteria bacterium
CACAGGCATCCAACGATTAATATTCGTAAAAAAAACACTAATGTTTTCATATTACTCCGTAACACACTACTTTTTCCTGAGTATAATCACAAATTATTAAAAAAGTGATTATAAAATTATTTATTTTTTTCGGCGTCAATTTTTTCAATAATAAGCTTACGAAAATCTTTAGAAGATGATTTTTGGCTATTTTGCTGTTTTTTTCTTTCTATATCCAATCGTTCCTGCACAAGTTGTTCAATTGTTTTCTTTTCTTCTATGGCTAAGTTTTTAATATTAACATCTTTAACTTTGAGCTTGTCACTACCCAGGTTTGCCAACCAGTTTAGCGGGACGGTGATTATTTTCATAAACTTGAAACGATATAATTTATACCACACCAAAAAGCAAAAAGGAATATATAAAAGAATAAATACAAACATCATCAAATCTCTGGCATCAAGAGCGCCGCCGCTGTTCCAATAAGATAAGAAATCGTGATGAAGTTTCGGTGAAAATATATCTAAATGATAAAACAGCAAAAATCCCTTACGATAAATAAGCGCCAATAACGCAGCCCAACCTGCTGACGCAACAAGAAAACAAATAAAATGCAAAAAATTTTTAAATTTTGTCATGTATTAAATTATCTGCCTTGTTTTGTTGTTTGTAAAATATGTGGCATTGCGGTTGTTCTTTGGGGTGTTTTATTTCCCAGTTCCGGACGGAATTTTGCAACCATGTGTTCAAAATTTCCCTTTCTTCTTTCTATTTCTCCCTTTTGGGCTTCTACGTTTGACTTTTGCACTTCTACTCCCTTAGTAACGTTGTCTGCACGAGTTTGAGCATTATTAAACTCTTGTGCTTCGGTGCGAAGGTCTCTGGGAGAGTTGTTATTAGTGGTGTTTTGATTGTTGACCGGCTCTTCGTCTGGGAGCGGTTGGCCAAAACCGGTAATAATCCCTTTAACCGTGGAATGAGAAGCTTTAAGTTGTTTTTTATATGTTTCCTTTTCTTTATCAGATTCGGTTGTGACGCATTTGACGACATTATCCATTAATTGCGCGGAATTATTTGTAAGGCCGACTAAATATTTTGAAATTTTTTCTCCTGTTTTTCCGCTGATTTCATTTTTAACTTCTGGTTTTAACTGTGCGAAAGGAGTGTCCTGAGCCAAACCCAATTCAGGATGTTGCAGTATGTAGCCTTCAGTTTCCGCTTGTTGCAAAAGAGCACTTGTTTTTAGTATTTCTGAAGTAAAGATTTTACTTTTTCCGTTAATTTTCTTTTTGTCACTGTCACTAAGTTCTTTATTAACGTTTCCTGTTTTTGTAACATGATCTAAAAACGCATACATTGCGGCAATTTTTGAAACATCTGCCAATTGCTGCGGCGCAACGGTTTTAACGGCGGTTATGCGTTCTTCAATAAGCTTATTGAATACTTCCGGATTTTCTCTGTATTTGGCATTCCATACCGCAATAAGTTTTGCATGACGAACCGGATCAACGGCTTTGCATGGAGTCCAATCTTTCGGATCTTTGCCTTTATGCAATTTAATGTCATCTAAAGTTCTTTCAAAAACACTGGCTATTTCTGCAGGAGAGTAAGCATTTTCATTAATTTGTTTGCTTAAAGAACTGATTATACCTTCAGATTGCGCCGAGTTAATTGTGTTTTGGTGCGATTGCAGAACTTGTTGGTTTGTGTTACTGTTGTGGTGCTGTTGTTGTTGTGGTCCAGATGTTGTTGGCGCAGGAGTTCTCGGACGATCAACATTGTGTATCGTATCATTAAGCAAGTTTATCAGCTTTTCATTGCCCCAATTAACAGAAGCCAAGAACCAATCATTGAACATGTAGTCAATAATGTCGCCCTCACGGACACGATCCAATTTAATTTGGCCGTGATGAGACGGATCTTCTTCTTTTGCCGGCGTAATATCAGGAATATTTTCTTCTTCTTCCACATTCAAGGCAGGCTGTCCGCTAGCACCGCCTATTTTTAAATTACCGCCTTCTTCTTGCACATTTAAGGCAGGCTGTTCGCCATTTTCATCTGCATTTGTAATATTAAGTGCGCTGCTGTTAATCTGTTGATTTTCTGTTATTTTGGCAACTTTATCCTTAACTCTCTCATAATTTTCTTTCAAAATAGAATCTTGGGAGGTTTCTGAAGAGTCCTCAGATTGCTTTTCCGATAAACGAATAGCTCTTTCCACAAAATCTTTGTATTGTATCTTTCTTTCGGCAGCTCCGCCGATGCCGTGTGAAGCATCAGGAGTGCAAATGGCTTGAGCAAGTACATCATCATCAATGTTTTTGAAAGCTTCCTGAATAGCAGACAAATCTTCCATTTTTGTACTCAGTAAATTTTTTATTTCATCACTTTGGGCGTTTGCCATTTTGTATTCGGCTGCGTAAGTATTAAGCGCAACAGTTGTCATTACGTTTCTGCCGCCTTTTGAATTTGTTTCGGTTAAAAATTTCAGCATTGCATCGTTATCAATTTTTTCTTCGTTTTTCAAGTCATTCATAGCTTTCAAGGCATTTTTGATACCGGACATATTGCTAAAGCCAAGTCCGTTTTCCGTACCTTGTTCCGGGAACATTGCTTGCAAAAACTGCTCTTTTTGTGAATCAGAAAGTTGTCCTGTGCCATATTTTTCAATACCGGCCTTAATTAAATTCTTATCAGGGTTTTCCGCTTTTAACTCAGTGCAAAATTTTTCAAAGTCAAAATCAACACTATCTTTTTCTTCTGTCATTTAAGAATCTCCCGTTAAACAAATCATTCTTTGTTAAAACATATCATATAAAATACTTTTTGTCCAGATATATTTTTTGTCCTATATTTTTAATTTTTTCAAGAAATTGCCGATTTCCATATTAATCCGAATACCATCTTTCGGCGTTATTTTAATCAGGCCAAAAAAACGCGGCTTAATTTTACTGAAATCTATCGGTGCAAAAATGGCCGGATTGGTGGTTAGTGCGGCAAAAGCGCCGTCAATATCTTTTTGCGCCACCCGAAAATAATTGCTAATCAATCGCTCGGTATCTATCGGAAAATTTTTCTTTTTAACGGCTTCTACGTAAAGACGTTGTCTTTCTTTTCTGGCCAGATATTCTTCATACATAATGCGCTTGATGCGTTTTTCTTGATATTGCACTAATTTTGCCTGATACGTCACTTCACAACTTTCCATATCTATTAAAATTTCCACATAAGAAATAATGGCAAGCTGTAAATCTTGATCTGATAATTTTTCGGCAAAGTTCAAAAATTCCTCATCAGTAGATGTTGTCGGAAAAGAGCCGACATCGTTCGGAAATATTTTAGAAAGCAAAGCCCAACCTTTGGCTAAATCATCAGAGATTATTTTTCCTAGACTGGTTTTATAATTCGGATATAAAAAATCTATGGAAAATTCGGTATTGAACGGTTTTCCTAAATGTTTTTGTGATAATTTATTCACGGAGGATTTATAATTAATAAAGGCTTGAGCTAATTCCGATTCTTCACTACCGAGCTCAGGCATATTTTCTTGTTCATCAATCGCCTGACGAGCTTCCGAAAATGTGTCCGCAAGTTCCTGTTCAAAAGCCTTTGACAGCATTTCATTCTCAGCTTGAGCTTCTGCACTCATTTGCGTTTCTAAAGATTCTTGGTGCTTTTTTTCTTCCTCTTTTACATTATCATCAGGAATTTCGGTATTTATAAAATCTTGCAGGAGTTTTTCAAATTCATCACCTGTTGAAATAATATCTTCTTCTGCCATTTTGATACCTTTCATAAAAAAGAATAATCTTTGCTTGCTTTTCAATATAATACATTTTATTGTCATTATAAAGAAAATTAATTAACAAAGATTAAAACAATGGTTGAACCGGATATTATAACGGCGGATGTCGGCGCGGCAGAAGGTAAAATGCGCTTAGATAAGTTTTTGAGTCTGAAAATACCCGAGATGTCACGCGCGCAAATACAAAGACTGATTTCCGAAGGCAATGTTTCTTCAGAAGATATTGTTATGGCGGATAATGCGTTTAAGGTGCATGCCGGCGACAGTTTTCAAATTATTATTCCGCCGGCAGCCGAAGCGGAACCTGAACCGGAAAATATAACACTTGATGTTGTTTACGAGGATGATGACTTAATAGTTGTCAACAAACCGGCCGGTATGACTGTTCATCCGGCTCCCGGTGCATATAACGGTACTTTAGTTAATGCGCTTTTGTATCATTGCCGTGATAATTTATCGGGTATCGGTGGTGTGAAAAGGCCGGGAATCGTGCATCGGATTGATAAAGAAACCAGCGGGTTATTAGTTGTGGCAAAAAATGATTTGGCACATCAAGGATTAAGCGTGCAGTTTGCCGAACATTCAATAGAACGCACTTATTTAGCGGTTGTTTACGGTGTGATAATACCTCCAATCGGACGAATTACCGGAAATATCGGCCGAAGTAAGTTTGACCGCAAAAAAATGGCAATTTTGGAAAGTGGTGGAAAGCCGGCTGCGACAAATTACAAAACTATTGAAACGTTTGGAAGAGCAGCATCGCTTGTGCAGTGTAATTTGGAAACCGGTCGCACACATCAGATTCGCGTTCATTTAAGCAGTATGGGGCATGCGCTTATCGGCGACAAGGTTTATGTTAAAAACAAAAAATCCGAAATTGCTGTGCCGGCTGATTTGAAAAAATATGTTAATGAGTTTCCTCGTCAGGCGTTGCATGCCAAAAGTTTAGGTTTTGAGCATCCGCGCACACATCAATTTATGCAATTTGATTCCGAATTGCCGGTAGATATGCAAGAATTGGCAGCCCGATTGCGGGATAATTTTGATTTTAAATAAGCCGTTATGTGTTTTATAGCCTAAAGTACGGGTTGCAGTAGGAAAAATTCGTTCTTATGATTAATGCGGTCAATCAAAGGAGAACGAAAATGGACACATCTCTTATAGGACTTGACTTCACGCCGGAAATAAATATGGCGCGTTACTTACAAAAAATCCGCCGATATTCGTTGTTATCACAAGAAGAAGAATATGCGTTGGCGGTAAAATACAAAGAAACTCAAGATAAAGCGGTTGCGTATAAATTGATAACTTCTCACTTGCGCTTAGTGGTTAAAGTTGTTTTAAAATACAAAGGCTACGGATTGCCGCTTAATGAAATGATTTCCGAGGGAAACATAGGTTTAATTTATGCCATTAACAAATTTGAGCCGGATAAAGGCTTTCGGTTTTCAACGTATGCTTTATGGTGGATTAAAGCATCGGTGCAGAAATATATCTTAAATGCGTGGTCGTTAGTCAAACTTGGAACAACCGCGGCGCAAAAAAAGTTGTTTTTCAATTTGCGTAAAATAAAAAATAACTTACAGTTGACTGACGACAGAGAGCTTTCAACGGAAATATTAAATGATATTGCCAGTTATCTTGATGTTAGTGTTCAAGAGGTAACCGATATGAACACTCGTCTTAAGGCGCATGACGGCTCATTAAATGCCGTGGTTAATAATGATGATTCCGAAGGCGGTGCCGAATGGATGGATTTTATTTATGATAATAAACCCAATCAGGAAGATCAGTTGGCTTATCGCGAAATAACGACCTATCGGAGGCGGTTGTTCAGACAGGCAATAACCGTTTTGAATCCGCGTGAAAAAGATATTTTATATAAACGTCGGATGAGTGAAGAAAATATCACTTTAGATGATTTAAGCCGTGTTTATAATATTTCAAAAGAGCGCGTGCGTCAGATAGAGCTTAACTCTATTCGCAAAATATCAAAAGCCATAGAAACAATGCAGTAAAGTTAGAATTTTTTTGCCGATTATTTAGTTCAAGGAATTTTGACAGAGGGTAAAATGCTGTTTTTTGAAAAAACAGGTGTTTAAGCTTTTTACAAAGCAACCTGCGCATTTGTGCCAAAAAGGTTATTTATTTAAGCTTTGCATTTGATAAAAATTATAATAAGCGCCGCGTTTTTTTAGTAGATCGTCGTGTGTGCCTTCTTCAACGATTTTTCCTTTGTCCATAATAATAAGCCGATCCATTTCTTTCAAGGTGGACAGGCGGTGTGCAATAGCGATAACCGTTTTTCCCTTCATCAATCTTTTTTAGGATTTTTGAATATATTGTTCACTTTCGCTGTCCAAAGCTGCGGTGGCTTCGTCTAATATCAAAATAGGCACATTTTTTAAAATGGCGCGGGCAATTGCAATTCGTTGGCGTTCACCTCCCGAAAGCATAACACCGCGCTCGCCGACCTTACTGTCATAACCGTTTGGCAACTCGCTGATAAAGTCATCGGCAAATGCCATTTTGGCTGCTTTAATGACATCTTCATTGCTTGCATTGATGTTTCCGTAACGTATATTTTCCATAATGGAACGGTTAAATAAAGCGGTGTCTTGCGGAATAACGGCAATTTGCGCGCGCAGGCTTTCTTGCCGAATTTCTTTAACGTTTTCACCGCCGACAAGTATTTTTCCGCCGGAAACATCATAATAACGCAACAAAAGTTTGATTAATGTTGATTTTCCGCTTCCGGAGTGACCGACCAAGCCGATTTTTTCACCTGATTTTATATTTAAATTGAAGTCGTTAAACAAATTCTTTTTGCGCGGATAATGAAATTTAATATTCTTAAAACTGATAGTTTTACCGCGCATTTTTATATTGTGTGCATTCGGTAAATCCAAAACCTGACAAGGCTGAAAGACTAATTCAAGACCATCTTTAACCTGCCCGTATATTTGAGAAAATTCACCGGCGAAAAAGCCGATGTTTGTTACTTCCATCATTAAACCGTTCATAAGAGAGGTGGCCAAAACTACTTTAGATAAATCCAAGCGGCCGAGGTACCAACAGTAAAATACGCATATACAAGATAAAAGATAAGCACCGTAAAAAACAATTTTTCCTTCCAAATCAAACCACGCATCTTTAGTTCGTTCTTTCTGCTCGGCGCGTACGGCTGTGCGTAACACATGATAAAATCTGCTTTTTTCATAAAAATAGTTGGCAAAGCTTTTCACCAAATCAGCATTGGTAACAGTGTCAATAAAAACTCCATCTGCTTCGGCGTGGAATTTTGCACGTTTTTCGGCAAATGAGCCGATTTTACGCCGGATGAAAATGATGGCAATCAAGAATATTAAATTCAATAAAGATATACATATACCCATAAGCCAGTCTGCACGACAAATTAGAAACAAGCTGATAATAATACCGCAAACAGGGCGGATAACGCCGAAAACAATCTGACCATATATTTCACGGATACCGGAAACAATATTTTTTGTTTTAGAGGCTACTTTCCCTGCCATTTCTTCATTAAAAAATGTAATTGATTGATGATGAATGGTCGCAAAAATATCTTTGTAAACCAAACTGGAAAAATATGGTTGAAATTTTCCGCTTGTGTATCGCCATACATAATTTGCCATACCCTCTAAAAATAAAAAGAAAGCTAAAAGACAGATATAAAAAATAATATCGCTTAAAACATTTTTATCGGATGCGTATTGCGGCAGTGCACCGATTGTTTGCGAAACGGCATATACACCGCCACGCTCGGCAATACTGCGAATGACAAGTGCAAATAAAATAATGCCAACCATGGTTTTGGTTTTTTTTAAGTATTTAAATATAAAAGCAAAAACACTCATTTAAACATATCTTTTCTTCTTTTCTTTAATTTAGCAAGTTTTTCACTTACGGTACCGGTGTCCTTACCGGCGTATGCCAAACGATCATACATTCTTTCTATTTCTTTTTCCAAATAGGCGGTTTCAATTTCATTTTGCAAAAATTGCTTATCTTGGTCATCACCTTGTTCGTTAATCCTGTTCATGTGCATAATGATATTATCCGCATCCATATCGTAATTATTTTTCATTTTAATAAAATATGGCAGTTCGTAAACCAGCTGGCGTGCGTGTGCATAAGCTTCTTTGCCGTCGGTACATTTGATATAGCGATATTTTAACAAGCGGAAAGCAATTTCAAGTTCTTCGGCATCATCCACAACAATAAAAGGCACCGGTTCGGCAAACCCCTCATATGCCATAATTTTAAGATATTCCAACAGGTGATAGAAAAATCCGTTAATATTATAGATAATAAACGGCTTCATCGGCAACATATCATCCTGCATAGCCACGCAATCGTAAGCCAGCTCGTCCAGAGTGCCTACTCCTCCCGGTGTGAATACGACAAAATCTGCGCGCAAAAGCATACGTTTGCGTTCTTCTAACGATTTAGCCACTACGATATCCATTTTTTTAATCAATTCGTCGTCAGTTTGATAAAGAGCAAAATATTTGGAAGTTGTAATACCTTGTATAGGAACTTCCTGTTCACCTTCTTGCTTTTTTTGCCGTTTATTCCAACCGTCTAAAACCCCTTTTGCCACAGCACCCATGATACCGCTGTTTGATAAACCGAAATCCAGTTTAAAATCCATTTTAACAATTTTTTTGCCCAAATTATAGGCTTCTTGTGCGTATATTTCGTCATGACCTGAACGTGATCCGCCGGCAACAAAAACACGGATTCCTTCTTTGCTGTTTTCTTCCTTAAATGTTTCTATGATTTTTTCATTCATTGCGGCGGGTGTCATTTTTATAACTCCTCTATATCTTTGAGCTTTTGGCAAGCGTAAAAATCTTCCACATACTGCTCCAGTGTATCATTTTTTATGGCATTACGCAAGCCTTGCATTAATCTTTCATAGTAACAAACGTTATGCCATGTTAGCAGCATAACACCTAAAATTTCGTTACATTTATGCAAGTGGTGAATATATGCACGCGAATAATTTGTGCATAGCGGGCAATTACATCCTTCTTCAAGCGGACGAGGATCTTCTCGGTGGCGAGCATTACGCACATTTATCGGACCATATTTGGTAAAAGCCTGTGCTGTACGGCCTGAGCGTGTAGGCATTACACAATCAAACATATCCACACCGCGCAAAACGGCGCCGACAATATCATCAGGCCGTCCGACCCCCATTAAATAACGAGGTTTATCTTCGGGCAACATATCCGGTGCATAATCTAAAACCTCAAACATTTTTTCTTGTCCTTCGCCGATGGCTAATCCGCCGATAGCATAACCATCAAAGCCGATTTTAATAAGTTCTTTTGCTGATTCTTCGCGCAAATCTCTATAAACATTACCTTGCTGAATACCGAAAATGCCATAACCGTCCCGATTTATAAAGGCATCTTTACTGCGCTTTGCCCAACGCATTGACATACGCATTGATTTGACACAATCTTCATAAGTTGAAGGATATGGGGTACATTCATCTAAGCACATGGTAATATTTGAATCCAATTTATATTGAATTTTCATAGATTCTTCAGGACTCAAGAAAAATTTTGTGCCATCAACATGAGAACGGAATGTCACACCTTCTTCCGTAAGTTTACGCAAGCCGCTTAAGCTCATGACCTGAAAGCCGCCGGAATCTGTTAGAATTGGTTTATCCCAATTCATAAATTTATGCAATCCGCCCATTTTTTCAACTAGATCCGCACCTGGACGCAACATCAGATGATAAGTATTGCCGAGCAAAATTTCGGCACCGGTAGCTGCCACGCTTTCCGGCATCATTGCCTTAACCGTTCCGCAAGTGCCGACAGGCATAAAAGCCGGTGTATTGATAACACCGTGTTTAGTAATTAATCGTCCTAAACGGCTTTTGCCGATTCTTTTATCTATTTCAAACTTTAAACTCATTTATTATATCCTTTATAAACCTTACTTCCTTGTGGCACAGGATTTCCAATACCTTTGGTTAAATTACTTTTATGAACATAACCTGTTTCACCGCTATCCAACACAATTTTATACCATGCTTTATTATAAGTGTGTCCGGTAATACGAACGGTTTGTCCTTTCAAAACATTTGCCAACGGTGAATAGCGAGTATCGGGCCCATGATAAACAATACAATTTTTATTAAAATGAGCAAGTGCAGAAATATCAGACGGTGAACTGTCCAGTTTTACGATATGATTTTCCACCATATCGGAAGGGACTATTCTGTTTCCGATAATCACTGCCTCATAATATCCGTCACTTGACTGGCCGTTGCTTAAAAAACCTTGTTTTACAAACATAAGAAGGAAAATAAATAAAAACGCAAATCCCAAAAAAAACGGAAATAAATATTGTCTTATTCGGAGCTCTTTATAATTCCAATAAGGAATAATGACCGTTTTCTGCGGTTTATATTCCAAAAATTCTATGTATTGTTCCAGTTTATCAACAATAAAGGCATCTTGTGAAACCATCGCTTCTGCTTGTTTTGCATAAATCCACGCCATTTCGGAGTTGTTTTCCTGAGCATAGGCAATTGAATTATGAATAAGAAGTTTTAAATTGTCCAAATCAAAAGCCTCAGTGGCGGATAAATTATATTTGATAGCCGCTTTTGTTTTTTTAAATCCGTCTTTGCCCCACCAGCCTTTAATCCAGTTGTAAATTGACGTTGCCAGAACCATATTGCCTGCTTCACTGATATTGCAAATATCTTTTGTTTCTTTTACTTGACCGCACAGGACTTTTCTTTGTTTTAAAACGCGTAAAGCATTATCATCTTTATCTTTTTGATTTTTATATATTTTCAATGAACCCATAATCGGAAATTCTTTTGGCGGATAAACAATTGAAAGCAAATCATATTCCAAGCGTTTTTGTTTTTTTTTTAATACCTCACAGGCAACAGAATCTTTTTGAAACATTTTCCTTGATTTTGGATCCGTATTATGATCCGGATGCCAGTATTTAGCCTGCTTGTAATAGCTGCGTTTAATGAAATCGGGGGTTGATTCATTGTTGGCATTTAAAATCTCATAATAACCTAAGGAATCATATTTCATTACCGATTATTCCTTTCTGTTGGATAATTTTATCTGCAATATTCATAATATCAATGGCAGCTTCCGAATCAGGATATCTGTTTAATAATAAAAATTTATTACGAATGGCATCCCGCACTCTGGTATCTCGCCGAACAACCCCAAGAAGCCGAGGCGTTGTTTTAATATATTGCTCGCAAGCACGGCGCAGCGTGTTATAAGTTTGGATACCTTCTTCGTAAGAATTTGCGTAATTAATAACTAATTGCAATTCTTTGTAATGATATAATTTTGCGGCGTCGTGTAAAAATTGATAAGTTGAAACTAAATTTGACGGATCGTTTGTGCAAATCAAGATAACATTCACGTCGCGCGGCATAAAGTGGGTAATAATTTTTTCGGACATAGGCATATCGGCAATAACATAATCATAATTTTGCGCTGTGATAAGCATTTCTTCACGCAAAATCTGCAATCTTCCGTCAGGAGTGTCCTGCAAAATCTCGCTACCGGTTGTTGCTCCGATAAAATCAAATTTTTTACGTCCCAAGCTATACAATGCTTGATTAAAACAAGCATCGCCTGAGAGGATATCATTAAGAGATATTGCAGGAGAAATGCCAAGCTGAAAGGAAATATTAGCCAAACTGTTATCGGCATCCACAAGTAAAATACTTTTCTGTCTGATATTTAAGGCGTGGGCTAATGTTGAAGCAAACCACGTTTTTCCCATACTGCCAAGGCCGGAAGTTACCGCCGTAATATTCCTACAATGCATTAAAAATAAATTTCTGTCCGTATTTATCATTTGCACTTTTATTTTTTATTTTTTACTCTATGATATGCTACAAGATAATTATTTTTATGGAAAGAATTAAAATCTTTTTAACACAATTTATTTATACTGCGTATAGCGGAGATTGTAAGGCGAGGCAAAGATGAAAAGATTGATTTTTACGCTTCTGATAAATTTGATGCTGCTTGGTAATGCACAGGCGGTGGAAAACAGAGGATTTATTGAGAAGATAAATTATTTGGATAAAAATCTGATAGTTGCGGGTTTGCCTGATTATCCGCCTTTTTCTGTTTTAAAGACAAAGAGTGGTGTAAGAATATTTGAAAGCGCCTTTATTTTACCATTGCGCAAAGCTATGAAAAAATACGGCGTAGATATAGAATTTTCGGATAAAGCGGATTCGCAAACGATTAAAATGTTAATGATAGAGATGCGCGCCGGTTTAAGTCAACTCTTTATCGGTGCTAACTCCGATACAAAAATGTTTACCGGGTTGGAACTTATTTATCCGGCCGTGGTAACCAATCCGATACATTTGATAACCTTAGTTGAAAAACAAGGGCAGATTAAGTCAATTTCCGATTTGGAAAAATTGAAGGGAGTTGCTTGCAGCGCAGAATATTTCAGCGATTTCGTGACACGAAAATTAAAAGAGATTAATATAAATTTTGTGGATACGCCGTATGATGCTTATGAAAAGCTATTTAAAGGAGAAGCCGATTATATGATGGGCAGCTTGTATTATAACAAAATTATGGCCAGTCGCTTTGGAATCGGCAAATATCTGACGTATTCAAAAAATCCGATATATAAAATACCGGTGTTCTTGGCATTATCTCCGGTTATGCCAAAACGTTCGGAATATCAGGAAGCTATTCATGAGGCACTTCTAAATCCTGAGTTTGCGCGGAACGTTAAAGAAGAAATTATTCGCATCGTGGAAGAAGAAATAAAAGCAAATGATGGTATTGTACCGCCTTCTTTTGCACAATATCAAACAGAAGAAGAAAAGTTTGACGAAGACGAAGAATTTGATGAAGAATTTGATGAAGAAAACAACAATGATGTTGAAAATAATTTAAATTCGGGTCATATTGTTGAGCATGAGGTTCATCAAAGAACAATGGAAGAGGTTTTGGAAGGGCTTTAAGGAATTAAACGATGGTTTTGGTTGTACACAGCAGTATATTACCGCATTGTCGCAAAATCCGCATACTTATGGCGGAGAAAAAGATGTTGTTTGTATTAAAAGAAGAAAATCCGTGGGCTTTATCCAAAGATATTATGAAAATCAATCCTGCCGGAGAACTGCCGATATTTATTTATGATGGCAATATCATAGCCGGAAATTACGCAATTACAGAATTTTTGGAGGACACTTATCCGCAAAATAAAATGATTTGCGGCAGTAATAAAGACAGAGCAGAAATTCGTCGGTTGACAGATTGGTTTGATAACAAGTTTTATCGTGAAGTTTATCATTATATTGCCGGTGAAAAAATTTATAAACGTTTTGCAACTCATCAATCTCCGGAGTCAAAAAAAATAAAAATAGGTATCAATAATCTCAAGTTTCATTTGGAATATATAGATTGGATTGTTGAACGTAACAATTATTTGGTAGGCAATAATTTTTCTTTGGCCGACATCAGCGCGGCGGCGCAACTTTCGGTAATTGATTATTTGGGAGATGTTCCGTGGGAAGAATATAAAAACGCGAAATTATGGTATTCTAAAATTAAATCACGGCCGAGTTTTAAAGAAATATTAAATGACCGGATAAAGGGAATATATCCGTCTAAACACTATACAGATTTGGATTTTTGATATGAAAAAAATACTGTTTGCTCTTTTATTTTTGATTACTTCATGTTCTTCGCTTTCAGGCGGAGAAGGGCAGGTTATTTATAACTGGGAACGAGAAAACACCGGCGTAGCAAAGTTTTCGCGTGACCATTCGGAATGTTTGAAAGAAGCTGAAAGTTGGTTTCATTTAATAAATATCAAAAGTTGGTTTTATACCGAGGAATATCGTTATGATATTCACGTAAATTGGCATAAAGAGAAGGGAATTTGGGCAAGTTATGTTCCATACAAAGGAGCTTCCCCGCTTTTGGTTAATTCTATTCGCGATTCTGCTGATTCCAATCCGCGAGAATATCGTTTGTGTATGGAGAAAAAAGGTTATTGGCACCGTACTTATGATATTCCGGCGGTAACGAATTTGTTTGTATATAAACCGCAGAAACCTTCAGACAGAATTCCGTTTGAAGAAATAAATTATCGGTAATGTATAATCCGCG
>JAKSUO010000170.1 GCA_024408895.1 Alphaproteobacteria bacterium
GGAACGTTGACCAAACATAAAAAAAGTCTTGCCCTTGCGGCAGGATTTTTTTTATGTTTAATTTGAGTGGTGGAATTTGAAGCAGCGAAAAGCTGGTTCGCACTCAAGCGAGAGGCAGACTTTAGGATGCCGGTGAGCATTAGCGAACGAGCGCCGAGCACGTAGCGAAGCGGAGTAATCCCGGAACGTTGACCAAACATAAAAAAAGTCTTGCCCTTGCGGCAGGATTTTTTTTATATTTAATTTGAGTGGTGGAATTTGAAGCATATAGACAATATAAAGAATCATTTTCGTATTTTACCGATAAAATTCTTTTATATAATAACGCTGACTTAATTATGGTGCAATATTGCATTGCATTTTTAATATTTTACCTATATCCTGTATCCGTAATAATTTTATGGAGAATAAAATGTCAACATTAAAAACTTCAGTTTTAGGCATTGATTTTGAAAATCCGTTTATACTGGCTTCCGCGCCGCCAACCGCAAAAATTGAAAGTATAGATAAAGCTTTCACACTCGGTTGGGGCGGTGCGGTTTTTAAAACCATCACCCCTAATGATTTAGAAATGATTGAGGCCTCCCCTCGTTATGCCACATGGAAATCAGGCAACAAAATATATGGCTTTGAAAATATTGAATTATTGAGTCATTTGACAATTCAGCAATGGCTTAACGGGGCTAAATATCTGCGACAAAAACACCCGACAAAAGCACAAATTGCCAGTATTATGGCGCCTTTGAAGAAACACGAATGGCAAAATATGGTAAATATTTTCAACAATTCCGACATTGATGCGTTTGAACTTAATTTTTCTTGTCCGCACGGAATGCCAGAAAAAGGTATCGGTATGGCTATTGGCACCAGCGCGGAAATTTCATCTATGATAACCGAATGGGTTATTGAAGTGGCTAAAAAACCTGTTTTTGTAAAGCTTTCGCCTAATGTAACGAATATTGTTGAAATTGCCAAAGCGATTGAAATGGCAGGAGCCAATGGCTTTGCAGCAATCAACACAGTGCAATCACTTATGGGGGTTAACCTTGATACTTTTGAACCAATGCCAAACGTGAACGGAAAATCAACTTTCGGCGGTTATTCCGGAATGTCCGTAAAACCAATCGGTTTACGTTGCGTTGCGCAAATTCGTCAGAACAGCAAGCTGCCAATTTTAGGTATCGGCGGTATTTCCACTTGGCATGATGCCGCAGAATATATGGCTGTTGGTGCCGATGTGGTTGAAGTATGCACAGAAGTTATGATAAATGGCTATGCAGTTGTTGATACTATGAAACAAGGTCTTTTAAATTACTTAGAAAGCAAGGGATTTAATAGCCCTTCCGATATCAAAAACAAAGCAATATCCAATCTTTCGCAACACAAAACATTAAATAAACAAAAACTGGTTTATCCGCAAATTAATAATGATTTGTGTGTTAAATGCGGCAAATGTATCACAATTTGCGACGAATCCGAACATAGCGCCCTATCCTTGACCAACGGACAGATTGCGGTTAATAAAAACCTCTGTGTAGGTTGTTCGCTTTGTTCGCACATCTGCCCGAAATCATCAATTACGATGAAATAAGTGAACAGATAATATGCCTAACAGTATAAAATCAAAAACCATGAAAATAAAATGATGATGCGAAGATTTTTATTGACATTTTTGGGACAAAATTATACACTAAGATAAATATAAATTATTATAAATAGTATTGTGTATGAGTGGAAAATCATTCTTAGAGACACTTAAGCGGTGTCAGTTGTCAGATGTGGAGATTAACCAATACATCTGTAAAAAGCAACGATTAGACGAGTTGAAAACGTCTGAAGCTAAGCTTATTGCTTTGGCTAAACGTATCAAGCCATTAGTTCGCATATGCAAAACCTATGGTAATGAATACCAAAAAGTCGTCAAAATAGAAGATGGAGACGGCTTGGTGTTCACAAGGTTTTGTGACATCACAGATAGCTACTTCTTCCATTTTAAAGGAAAGAGTAGTGTTGTGCAACACGCGAGAAGAGCTTTGGCAGTGAAAGCCCCAAAAAAAGTAGGGGAATTTACTTGCTACTTTGACTTTCACGGTCGAAGAGATTTTTCGCCGTGTTTATATGATGTGCTGTGCCAATGGCCAACAGCTATAAACATCGATAAGGTAAATGCGTTTGAAGTCGTGTTTGATTCTAACGATCCCAAAGATGCTTATGATGTTCTTTTGGATCGTTACGAAGGAA
>JAKSUO010000171.1 GCA_024408895.1 Alphaproteobacteria bacterium
ACAGTAAAATACAGCACTGTACCAACAATTACAAGCGGAATCCCTATAATTGACAACTCATTAAATCCTGTAATCAGCACAACATTTAGTGCAAATCCTACACAGAGCGTAAATCCACTTCAAATTTTAACTGAAATGGCTGGTTTAATTTGGCTTGTTGGAATTGCCGTTATGCTTATGTACGCTATTATAAGCACATTGAAAATCAAAAAGCAGGTCGGAGAGTCAGTAAAAATTAAGGATAATATCTTTATGTGCGATACGGTAAAATCACCGTTTATCCTCGGTGTTATTCGTCCTAAAATATATATTCCGTCCGGTATGGATTCGGATGTTGAAAACCTGATAATTTCTCACGAACTTGCCCACATAAAGCGAGGAGACCATTTTTGGAAGCCTTTTGGATTTTTGCTTTTAAGTGTTTATTGGTTCAATCCGATTATATGGTTTGGATATGTTTTTCTTTGCAAAGATATTGAACTCGCTTGCGATGAAAAGGTAATCAAAAGTTTAGGCAAAGATGAAATTGCCGATTATTCAGAGGCATTGCTCAAATTCAGTACTCCGAGAAAAATTATCACTGCTTGTCCTGTTGCTTTCGGTGAAGTCAGCGTAAAGGCAAGAGTTAAATCTGTGTTGAACTACAAAAAGCCTGCATTTTGGATAATTATTGTCGCTGTCGTTATATGTATCGTTACAGCGGTTTGCCTGCTGACAAATCCGTATTCGAGCAATAAAGTTGATGATAAAATGAAAACAACAATGGATATGGCTATCGCCGAGCATAACAAATCAGAACATAACGAAGGAACTTTTTCCACATGTGCCTATGATATTTTCGGTATAAAAAAGCATAGAAACAACACCATTGTTTATGCTTGGGTGCTTTATGAAGAATATTCATTTGAAAATAATGAGATTAAAAATGTTTCTGGCTCTTCCTGTCCCGTGGTTTTTACGGTTGATATTTCAAAAAACGGGGATTCGTCTGCTTATAAACTGATAGAGTATTGGACACCGAGAGACGGAAGTTACTATTCAGATGATATTAAAGATAAATTTCCAATGAAGATGTGGTCAAAGGTATTTAATCATAATGTTGATGCTTTACAAGAAAAATGCTTGAACGAGGCAAAAGAATATTTCAAAAATTCTTTTGCCGAAAATCAAAATAGCTCTGCAAAATTCAAAAAACACTTCAAAATAAATATCCCGAATTTTTCGGCTTAAATGCCGAATCCGGGTTAACGGTTTACATTTGGCAAACGGGAGAATGGAATTATAGATGTTTCCTTATGAGCAGTATTGATGCCGCAAAAATTGATTTGAACGGTGCTTTCCAAAAGAGTGCTTCTATCGGTGAAATGAGAGCGATACTCGACTTCTACGGAATTTCAAAAGATAAAATAACAATAACGCCCGTTCGCAATCCGCTTAGCTCGTATTATGTGCCTAATTTAGACGAGGCATATTGTAAGAAACTCGAAACAATATTTTGGGCAAGTGACGATGCTACTGAGCCGCCAGAATTAACTGTACAGGACGGCAGAAGTATTATAACCGCACAAAAAGGAACATACAGTTGGACGGGCAAGGATGCCGCAACGGGTAATATGGTGACGATAAACGGCGACGCTGCTTTCGCCTTTAATGCCCAAAAAGACAAATTGCCCACTATTACCGTTTCGAAATCAAAATCAAAATACCAAAATTATGACATTATTTTGCAGTTTAACTTTTTACAACCTGATACAGTCCGTATTTCTTATTACGATGAAAAGGGAAAGAAAATTCTTTTCAGTAGCAAATTATCTTTTGGGGCAATGTATAAAGGGAATCACAAATATTGGTCTATTAGTTTATTTCTTTTTACGAGTTCGACTGTTAAGCTGGAAAAAAACAATATAAAAAACAATAATAGCGGAATCCCGATAAACGAATTGATGTTTTTATAAGGGAAAATTTTCATTAAAAGGTCAAGTATTATTCCATGCGTCAAATAAACGCCAAAAGACAGTTGTGATAATTTGGCAATATATTTGTTTTCTTTGTCGTCGGCATTAAAATAAATTAGAATAAAAACTGACAATGATGCAAGTATTATAAAGATATTGCTGTAACTTAACAACCCGGTAAAATGTTTTCCTTTATTTACTGAAACAAAATATGTGATAATAATTATAATTGCAAAGGATACGGAACTCATTATTATA
>JAKSUO010000172.1 GCA_024408895.1 Alphaproteobacteria bacterium
CGGCCGTGTAACCTGCCGGTCCCGATCCGATTATTAGTAAATCAGATTTATATTCTGCCATGATTATTCTCCATATTGATATGCAAAAAAATAATAACACACCGCGGTATTTCAAGAAAAATGCCCAAAAAAACTTACTTTTAAGCATTAAAAATCAGAGAAATAAAAATAATTCTTGATTTTATTATTAAATTGGTTACATTGACGCTTGATGTATTTTTTATTTTAAGGAGATAAAATATGCCTTCAGTAATTGATAATTCTTGTATTAAATGCGGTTTATGCGCAGGCATTTGTCCGGTTAGTGCTATGCACTTGGCTGATGCCCAAATGGTTATTGATCCGGAAGTTTGTATTGATTGCGGTGCTTGTATTGCGGAATGTCCGCAAGGTGCAATCAGTTCTGATTCGGAAGCCAGTGCGGAAACTGTTCAGTTTAATGCGGAACAGGCAAAAATTGCACCGGGTGCTTAATTCGGATGATGTGAGAAAAAACTCAGGGATAAGCCTGAGTTTTTTTTGTTTTTGGATGAATAGAATATGACAACCGAATACACAAACGACTATTTGCTGGATAAAAAGGTCAAGATATTTCAGCCGATAAACGGATATCGTGCTTCAACTGATGCCGTTTTGTTAGCCGCGGCCGTTGACGAAAGTAAAACAGCCAATGCGCAAATTTTGGATGTTGGTTCCGGCACCGGCGCAATTTCGCTTTGTTTGGCGCAGAGATTGCAGCAAAACAATGTGCGCATAGTCGGCTTGGAAATTCAGTCAGAACTTTCCGAATTGGCTGATTTAAGCGCAAAGGAAAATAATTTTTCGTTTGTAAAATTTTATAATGAAGATATCAGAAAAAAAATAAATAATGAAAATGTTTTGCCTTGCAGTTTTGATGTGGTGATATCCAATCCGCCATACAGCGATCACGATATGCCATCGCCAAATGAAAGTAAAGCTGCCGCTCACAATCATCAAGACTTTGATCTTTCGCGATGGTTGGCATTTTGCCTTAAAATGGCAAAACCGTTCGGTAGAATATATTTGATAAACAGGGTAGAGGCTTTGCCGGAAATTTGCACATTTTTTCAAGGAAAAGCCGGCGGTATGTTGATTCGTCCTCTGTATTCCAAAAAAGGACAAGAAGCAAAGCGGATTATTGTTTCGGTGCAAAAGGATTCCAAAGCGCCGTGCCGAATTTTACCACCTTTTGTAGTTCATAATGCTGTCGGGACCTATACGGATGAAGCCCAACAAATTTTGCGCCAAGGCAGCGGTTTTGCCGATTTTAAATAAAACATTCAGTTTTTTTTTACCATTAAAGAATACAATTAAATAAATTTTCAGATGAGGTGTTCCATGAGTAAATATGTTAATATTTTGGCTGTTCTTTTGGCTTTAATCAGTGCGCCGGCGCGTGCGGATATGCCTGATTATCCGGATGATGCAGAATTTTTGAAATGCCGCCGGATGAATATTGATAAGGATATATGCCAAAGAGAACAGATTCAAAGAGCGTTGGAACGGGTAAAAAAATTATATAAAATGATTTTGAGTAATCAAACAATTCTGGAATGGAACGATTCACTGGATAAAAACGCCGAACTGTTAAGAGATATGTTTGAAAGTTGGACGGCGTTTCGCAACCGGTTGTGTTCGGTTTCTTATTTGGCCGTAAGATACGTGGAACCTATTTATAATGAAAAATATTCTTGCAACACCTATTATATTCTGCATAAGGAAGACCATTTGGAAAAAATAGTAATGCTTATGCAGGGAACAGCACCGCAAAAGCAAACAGATTTTGAATTTTTGCACATCTACGACCATGATAATGAGTATAACGATTGTATTCAAAAAAACACAAATGCGGTGTGTATAGACGAAGAACTGCAACGTTCTACGCGTGAAATTAAAGACTACTATAAGACATTTGCCAATGATGAGATGGTAGGCAAATAATTTGGCCGATTTGATGCACATTATTAAATTCCACCCGAGCGGGTGGAATTTAATTTTTTACAGCCCGAGATACTGGTTGCACTTTCCCAAATTCTGGGCTATTATGTTGACAGAAAAATCGGCATATTTAAATTGCTGTTTTCCCAATCAGAAAGCGAGGACAAATACTATGGCAAAGGTTTACCATGTTGCAAAAAACGGCCGCAATTTCGGCCCCGGCACCCAGGAAGCTCCCTTCCTGACC
>JAKSUO010000173.1 GCA_024408895.1 Alphaproteobacteria bacterium
ATAAACTAATAACCTTTTTCATAAAACTACCTCCTGAAATTTTCGGTAGTTTTATAATAGCATAGCGGATGGGATAAAAAGGGGAAACAAAACTAAAAATTGAAAGAATCATATTTTTATAATAGTTTGTTTAAGTATTCTTTATAGTTGTCTGCAGAATAACCGCCTCTTGCCGATGGATGTCGTAATCCATAGAAATCAACATCATGATTCAAAAGCATATTACTGTTATTATGTTCTATACCTTTAAAATATTTACAATGACCAATATAATCACTGCATTTTCCTACCATAATATTTTTATCGTTAATACGATTTTGAATGTTTTCTTCTTTGAAAAATTTTCTTGACAAACTTGGAAGATTATTGAAAACTAGTCTGCTAAACACAAATACTTTTGTAATGTCATTTTCGTTAATAAAAGCAAATAGCTGGTCATTACATTTTATTCTATTTGTTTGCAAATATATTTTCGCTTTGCTGTCTCCTACGCCACAAAGTACATCAATATAATTCCCAAAATATACTTTGTTCCAAAAGTCTTCTCGCTGTTCTTTCGTTTCGGATTCATATCCAAACGAATTAGCAATTTTTTTGAAAAAATATAATGACTTTTTTGAATTGCTAATATCAAAAATGTGCTCTTTGACAACACTTTCTGTTGTATACGGTGCTGGTATTCCCGCTTGAGGGTAATAATCACTTGTATGGTGCGATTCTCCCAAAATCAAAATATTACTATCTTGTCCCCAAACTCCATGATGCATAAACATTCTCCTTTTGTTTTCTGTTTTATAACCGATTTGCAATTAGAATTCCGTCCGATTATTTATAATTCTCTATCGCCTCATTGAGGGTCTTTTTTTATGGTATCAACTAAAGCTTTTGGTGTTAAAACGGTGATATGTCTTGCGTATTGCAGTCCAAAATTTCGCATAGCATTAAAAATTCCGAGTATTTTATATTTCAATTTTGGAAAGTCCTGCATCGGCTAACATTTTTGAAAATTCTTTACCGGAGATCAGTCTGACATTATGAAGTGTCCCTTCTGCTTTTGCTTCTTCGGAAAAATCATCACAAGATGAAACCACCCAAGTTATATAGTTAAATCCGCCCTCACAGTCAATCCACAATTCGGAATCGGAATCTTCAAGTTGTTCTTTATAACGGATAATTTGTTTTACCGCAAAGTCACTTGTTTCGTACTCATGTTTTTTTACTTGTATCAACACACAGACTTTCAGCGTATTAAAAAGTGCCACGACATCGGCATCAGCTTGGTCTTTTTTGCCGTGTTCGTTTTTAGCGGGAATATATACATAATCCGCACCGATACATTCCATATAATTCTTTACAAGCATTTCAAAATTATCGGGGGTTAAAGCGGTGATGGCATTATATAGTGAACTCGCCGCACTTTCCAATGCGGTTTCGTAAAAATTGATAGGTTTATTATCTTTGAAACCGTTTAACGCTTTTTCGACACTTTCGGAAATATCCGATATATCTCCGTTTGTTTGCCGCATTTTCATTCTTGCGGTTAGTTTGTTATCGGCATAATCCTTACGGGATATGCCATCCGCTAAAATCTCAACTTTTATGGCAAATCCCAAATCAATACATTCGGTGCTGTTTTCTCTTTTTAATAATTTATTATTGTCGCACCATTTAACAAATTCGCCGGTTTTATCATAAAAATCTGCAATTTGCTCTTTGATTTCAAAAATCGGTTTTGCAATTTCCGCCACTTCACAAATTGAAAATTTACCGCCAAACAACGGTACCACTATAATATCGCCTACATTAAACTGTGCAAGATACCACATATCCCATCTTGACCGCTTTTTCTCATTCGGACGGTAATGATGATATGTATTTTCAAAAGCTTGATAATTATCGTCTTTGCGTGCATCATTCAAAATATCTGTTTCGGTAAAAGCCGACCAGCCAAGTGATAAATAACCTTTTTCGTAAAGATAATATGACACCGCCCATTCGTGACTGATTCTGTGTAACCAATATTTCTTTTCCATAAATAGCAATTCCTCACTTATAATTCTCTACCGCTTCAATGAGGTCTTTTTTTATTGTCTCAACCAAACTTTTTGGTGTTAGAACGGTGATATGTCTTGCGTATTGCAGTCCCCAAGCACGCATAGCGCTCTCGTTGA
>JAKSUO010000174.1 GCA_024408895.1 Alphaproteobacteria bacterium
CTAATAATCGCCATTATTACATTGATTGCTATGAACACTGCCAACCCCACAGAACCCGCTGAAACGCCCGTTATTGAGCCGACAAGCACCGCTGTGGAAACGGTCAAGGATGAGTCCAAAACGGAAGAAACGCAAACAGAACCGTTTATGGTAGTTACAGAGGAAAGCAAAGTTGTACCCGCCGAAACTGAGCTGATTATCACCGAACCCGAGAAAGAGCCGAAAGCACAGACCGAAAAGCCGAAAGAGCCAAAGCGGGAGAAGCCACGGCAGGGAGTTTCCTTGCCGTGGCTGAATTTATTTTTTAACAGTATATATATCTAAAGCTGCGCCGTATCTTGAAAATCCTTTTATTTCCGCGTAATCGTCACCGTACTTTTCACGAGCATAATTATCTGTATCTTTCCAAGCCGCATCAATCAATTTTTTTGGCGTTCTTTGCAGATCAGAGTGTGCACCCGTTTTCATTCTGTGTAATCTGAACTTCATTTTATCGGTGAATACTTCTTCAAATCCTTCGGCAATTTCATTGTATGGTGATTCAAAATATTGTAAAAGTACCGTTCTGTAATCAACATTAAACGCCGTGCTTTGATAATTGTGACCTTCAAGATAGTTGTAATAATGGTCGCTGATATCGGATAGAACGGCATTGCAATGTTTGTTTTGTTCTGATTCTTCCTTCGTGATAGGCATTCCCGGGGAGCCGAATCTGATTAGCTTTCCTCCGGGCTTTAATACACGAGATATTTCTTTGATAACGAGTTCAGGCTCATTGACAAGATGTATCATAGCGTTTTCAACCACTATATCCATACTGTTATCCGGAAGCATAATATCGTAGGCATTCATTTGTGCGAGAATGAGATTATTATAAAGTCCTTTGGCGCGTTTTGCCGCGGTGTCTAACATAACTGCCGATATGTCAACAGCAATCGTATAGATTCCGTTTTTTGCAAGAGGGATAGAAGCAGTGCCCAGGCCTGCGCCTAAATCGAGAATGTTGATTTTCGTGCCGAACTTCTTCGCAATCAAATCACCGCAAGCGGCATATACACCGTAACGTTCGGTACTGTTTGCATCCCAATACGTAACTTCGGGCTCGAAATTTTCTCCGATATCGTCATATCCAATATACTGTTTGTCTCCTTCAAGCTTTACTGAGGCATCATTGCAAAAGCGATATATCGAGTTAATAAGTTGAATTTCATATCCGCAAGTATTGCAGTGTGTCAACAAAGTTTTTGACCTGCATTTCGGGCATAAATAATAATGTTCCATGTTTTTCTCCGTGTTATGATTTGCTTTGCTTTTGGCGGTATCCGTTCGTGTCCCAATAGTAATCATTCAAAATATCAAGGACTTCCCAAGGCAGCGCACCTGCCACTACTGCCGCTTCTATTTGTGTTGTAATATAATCCGCATACGGCAAAAGTGCTTTTATGAAATGCCAATCCATTTCTCCGTCCAATATCTTTTGGAATATAACCTCTTTTGAGTTATGGTTGAGCATCGGTATGAATTTTTCGAGAAGTTCATTATTGATGTCATCAAAGGTTGCATTTTCTATCAGCGTGACAACAGATTCGTCGTTCAAATACTCTGCAAGGGTGATAATATCCGAGATATCGATACCTTGCTTTTCAAATTGGTGCGATAGCTTTGTTAAAATGCTTGGCTTCAAAAGCGGTGCGAGGTTTACTACATCCGCAATATTTTCTGCGATAATATCTGCATTTCCTTTTGCCACATTTTTTAAGATTGTAGACTCACCCTTTGTCGGTTCTCCGTAGTTTATAAGTTCATCGAGCGTAACGTTAAAAAGTTCCGCGATCATTACAAGTATGGATATATCGGGAAAGCTTTCACCACGCTCATATTTCGAGATTGCTTGACGTGACAAATTGAGCCTGTCAGCCACTTCGTTTTGTGTCATATCGGCCTCTTTACGAAGTGTTGAAAGCGCCTTGCCGAATTTCATAGTATCAAACATTTATATCACCGCCCTCCGTTGTATATTATATCACAAAGAACCTATATTGTCGAGCAACAATCGGTTGCGCCAAAATAGCCTATACCATAGTCAAAATAATGTGGTATAGGCTATTTTCATTTCTTGCTATTAAAATTTGGATACTCAAATAAAACAAATAAT
>JAKSUO010000175.1 GCA_024408895.1 Alphaproteobacteria bacterium
GGTAATTATACCTTCGGCTCAGACTATAAAGCTTGGGGCGTAGGCGGAAATGTTCGCTATGTCTGGTAGTTTTATATAACTGCTCGCAAAACACAAACCCCTGTTTTACATGTTGTAAGCAGGGGTTTGTTGTAAATTAATAAATCTTAATTAGATAGAATTACCGTTAGGCTTGCAAATTGAAGGAAAATATTATATTTATTTAGAAAATCTTAAATAAAAATGTCTTAAATAAAGTTAGATTAACATAATACAAGGATAAAAAATGATTGATAAGACAGAATTTGCACGTGATTCTTTGGTGCCGATGGTTGTGGAACAAACACCAAAGGGCGAACGTCAATTTGATATTTTTTCGCGCTTGCTGAAAGAAAGAATTATTTTCTTAACCGGCGAAGTTGATGATACTGTTTCCTCACTTGTTTGCGCACAACTTTTGTTTTTGGAAGCGGAAAATCCGAAGAAAGATATTTCTTTATACATTAATTCGCCTGGCGGGGTTGTAACTTCCGGCATGGCAATGTATGACACCATGCAATATATTTCTTGTGATGTCGCAACAATTTGTGTTGGTCAGGCTTGTTCTATGGGTTCGTTCTTGTTGGCGGGCGGCGCAAAAGGTAAACGCTATTCACTGCCAAATTCGCAAATTATGATTCATCAGCCGTCAGGCGGTGCCAAAGGGCAGGCAACAGATATTGAAATTCAAGCAAAATTGATTTTGGATTTGCGCAAACGCTTGAATGCGATATATGCACAGAATACGGGGCAGAAATTATCGGTGATTGAAAAAGCAATGGATAGAGATAATTTTATGACGCCTCAAGAGGCTTTGGACTTTGGGTTGATAGACCATATTATTACAAATCGTGATGAAATAAAATAGGTGGATTATGAAAGAAAAAGATAACGATACGGAAGAATTGTTACATTGCTCGTTTTGCGGTAAAAGCCAGAAAGAAGTTAAAAAATTGGTGGCCGGTCGGGGCGTATATATCTGCAACGAATGTATAGATGTATGCCATACAATTATGGAAGAAGATTTATCGCTTAATTCCGAAAATGAACAAAGTGCGGATAAATCGCCTTTCGGACAGGAATTGCCGACACCGTCCAAAATTAAAAAGTTTTTGGATGAATATGTTATCGGGCAAAATTATGCTAAAAAGGTGTTATCCGTTGCCGTTTATAACCACTATAAACGCTTGAATAATCCGAGAAAAGAAGAAGTGGATATTACCAAATCAAATGTGATTTTAATCGGTTCTACCGGTTCGGGTAAAACATTGTTGGCGCAGACTTTGGCAAAGATATTGAATGTTCCGTTTGCAATTGCCGATGCCACCACATTAACAGAAGCCGGATATGTCGGTGAAGATGTGGAAAATATCATTTTGAAGTTGGTGCAAAATGCTAATTATGATATAGAAAAAGCACAGCACGGCATTATTTATATTGATGAAATTGATAAAATATCACGCAAAGGCGATGGTCCTTCAATTACTCGCGATGTTTCCGGCGAGGGTGTTCAACAAGCATTGTTGAAAATTATTGAGGGAACAGTTGCCAATGTTCCGCCACAGGGCGGCCGTAAGCATCCGCAACAAGAATTTTTGCATGTAGATACCAAAAATATTTTGTTTATTTGTGGTGGTGCATTTGCCGGTTTGGAAAAAATTGTTGAAAAGCACGGCTCGGAAAACAGTAATTCTATCGGGTTCGGCGCCAAAGTGGAAAAAGATGAAAAGACTATTGGTCAAATTTTAAAAGATGTCCGTCCGGAAGATTTGATTAAATATGGTTTAATCCCTGAATTTACCGGCCGAATTCCTGTGATTGCAACATTGGATGATTTGGATGAAGAAGCTCTGATTAAGGTATTAACCGAACCGAAAAATGCTCTGGTCAGCCAATATAATTCCTTGTTCGGTATGGATAATGTAAAATTGACAATTACATCGGAAGCATTGCATGCCGTTGCCAAGTTGGCGATTGAACGCAAAACGGGCGCACGCGGTTTAAGGGCAATTATGGAAGAAATTTTGATGGAATGGATGTATGAATTGCCGGATAAAAAAGATGTGGCTGAAATCATTATTGCAAAGCAAAGAATTACCAACAAAATTTTTACTAACATTATGGTT
>JAKSUO010000176.1 GCA_024408895.1 Alphaproteobacteria bacterium
GTTTTGCCGGCGTAATAATTTTGCAAAGTTGCTTGTAATTCTCAATTAAACGGTTTAAATTAATTTCTAAAATTGGTTGTGTAAAAATATCAGTTGCGTTTTTTTTGAAAATACTCATCGGTATGTCTCCAAACAAAAGGATGTTACATGGAACTATATGATTCACATATTCATTTACAAGATTATAAAACAGAAGATGTTAATAATATTATAAAAAAAGCGGCTTTATGCGGTGTTAGGAAATTTATTAATGTTTCGACACATCCTGACGATTGGAATAAAATTGATGAACTTGCAGCAAAATATTCACAAGTGATTCCGGCCTATGGGGTACATCCGTGGTATATTAAAGATGTGTTGAATGATTGGGTTGAACAGTTGGAAAAACGCTTGCAACAAAATCCGGCGGCGGTGGTTGGCGAATGTGGTATAGATAGGCTAAAAAGTGAGGATACGTCAGCGCAAAAATCCGTGTTTTTGCAACAAGCCGAATTAGCAAAGAACTATGGGCGTCCTTTAATAATTCACGCGGTTAAAGCCAATGAAGAAATGCAAAAAATATTTGTTGAATTACCAAAGCAAACTGTTTTTCATTCTTTTACCGGCTCGGCGGAGTGGGGAAAAAATATTCAAAAACATGGGTTTTATATCGGACTCAATTTTTCAATTTTACGCAAAAAAAATATGGTTGAAATATTGCAAAATTTAGATATAAATCACATATTATTGGAAACTGACGGACCTTATCAAAACAATACAAACGGCGAAACTATGCCGGAGAACTTGCCGCAGTTGGCAGAAAAAATTGCACCGATATTTGGGCAGAGTGCGTCGCAATTAAGCCGAATATTAATGCATAAGTTGCGGAATTTTTTGGGAGAATGCTATGATTACCGCACCGAAATCTTTACGCTTACAAATTGCTATTTTAGGGCGAGTTAATGTCGGTAAGTCAAGTTTGTTGAATTTGCTGACGGGGCAAAATTATGCCATTACATCAGCAGTGGCCGGCACAACAACCGATGTGGTGGAAAAAGCACAAGAGTTGCAACCTATCGGGCCGGTACTGTGGTTGGATACTGCCGGTTTTGATGATGTAAGTGAGCTTTCCGATAAGCGGTTGAGTAAAACACGTCAGACATTGGAACGTGCCGACATTGTGCTGTTGGTGTGCAAAGGAGATGAAATCGGCGCAACGGAAGAACAAATTATGGCTATGGCCAAAGAAAGAAAAATTCCGCTGATTAAAATTTATAATCAGGCTGATAAGTTTGATGTAACGGCAACGGACGGCATTGTTGTTAATGCTACGGACAAAAGTGCACGCAACCGTGTATTGAATGAAATTAAGGCAGAAATTATAAAAATTTGTCCCGAAGATTTTATGAATAATCCGCCGTTGTTGGGAGATTTGGCTCCTGCACATAGTACGGTGATGATGATTATTCCGCTTGATTACGAGGCGCCGAAAGGACGATTGATTATGCCACAGGTTCAAGCAATTCGCGATTGCTTGGATTATGAACAAAATGTTCTTGTGGTTAAGGAAAATGATTATCATACGGCTCTGAATAATTTTAAAAATCCGCCGTCTTTGATTGTTTGCGATTCACAAATCGTTGACAGGATGGTTGCGGAAACACCGGCAAACCTTAAGTGTACAACATTTTCAATTTTAATGGCACGCTTCAAAGGTGATTTGGCTAAAATGGTTAAAGGTGCAGCAGCGATAGATAAACTTCAAGACGGCGATAAAATACTGATTGCCGAATCTTGCACGCATCACGCAATGGAAGATGATATTGGCCGTGTCAAAATTCCGAATTGGCTCAAGCAGAAAACAAAGAAAAATTTGCAAATTGATTTTGTTTCCGGTTGCGATTTCGGCACGAATCTATCCGACTATAAACTGGTTGTTCCGTGTGGCGGTTGTACTATTAATCGGCGTGAAATACTTTCTCGTATCTATAAGTGTGAAAAAGCCGGTGTTCCTATTACTAATTACGGCGTTTGCATATCGGAATTAAAAGGCGTTTTAGCGCGCGTGCTTGAACCTTTTGGCGATATTTACGAAGAGTATATCAAAGCCAAAGAGGGTCATTTTATCGGCGGTAAATAAATTTTTTCTTTTAAAATGGTACGC
>JAKSUO010000177.1 GCA_024408895.1 Alphaproteobacteria bacterium
TTGCCCGATTCGGATTATGCCGCACTTGATGTTTGTGAGGCGGTGGAAAAGATACGCAAAACAGCCGGTAAGGAAAAAATTGATATACTCGGTTGGAGTTGGGGAACGGTCATATCATCGCATTTTGCATATGTTCACCCTGAATACATCAACAAGCTTGTATTGTATGCACCCATATTTACCGGTTTAGGTTATTCAAAAATAACTGAGCCGTTTCATCAAAACGATTGGGAACACGCTGCCGATGATTTTCAAAAAAAGTCGAACGGTACATTTGATTTTGATATAACCGAAAAAGAAATTATCGAAATGTATTGTTCAAGTTGTTGGCATTATGACGGTACGTAAAGTCCCAATGGCGGGAGAAAGGATCTTTGTATAGATGAAAGCGAAATTCTGATAGAACCGGGGAAAATCAAAGTTCCGACTTGTGTGATTTGCGGTGACTCTGACCCGTATATGAATTTGAGTGCTGTAAACAGCTGTATTGATATTCTTCCTGACGGCTCTGACCTTGAAATCATAAAGGGCGCAAGTCATGTGATGATGTATGAAAAACCGTATTATCACACATTCAGAGATAAAGTTATAGCTTTTCTTGAAAAAGAGGAATAATACATATGAAAAGTGCATTAAAAGTATTATCGTTAATAATTGGCATTACTCTAATCATTTCATCAATCTATTATTTTATATGTCTGCCGTTTAATACCGGCATAATAATGTGTATAATTTTCGGAGCACTTTTTATTTTTTTTGGACTATGCAAATGGAGCAGTCCGGTTTTTAACATTTTGCGTGGCTTATTCATATTTGTATTTATTTTCTCATTTGTTTTTATCGGTATTAAAGGCAGTATAAATACATCTAACGGAAAAGAAAAGTATATTATAGTATTGGGTTGTGGCTTAAATGGCGAAAAGATTACCAGGAATTTAGAATACAGACTTGAACAAGCCGTAAAACTTTATGAAGAAAATCCAAATTCAATAATAATAGTTTCCGGAGGTAAAGGTGAGCACGAAATTATTACTGAATCGGAAGCTATGTTAAATTACCTCATTTCAAATGGTGTTAATGATAACAAAGTAATTACAGAAACTGAATCAACATCAACATATGAAAATTTAACATATTCAGAAAAGTTGATTCAAGAACGAAATGATTGCCATTCTGTATGCATAATCTCAAACGATTATCATATTTTTCGTATTAGGATGATTGTGAGCCGATTAGGTTTAACGGCTAATTATGTTGGAGCAAAAACGGATTGGAAAACCGTTCCGGTATGTTTTTTAAGAGAATTAGCCGCAATATTGAAAGATGCCGTATATGTTAAAAAAGTTATTCAGGCTTTTTAGCAGTTAAGGAGAAAACACTTGTATGAACAAAAAGGATTCGGACAAATTATTTGTCTTTTATGTGCAGCCGTATTGATGATATGCAGTTTTGCTAAAACGGTATCAACCCGTGTTTTCTATATGGACGAGGGAATTATCTATGAAGACGGTATGCCCGAAGAAATTTTTTATGAGTATATTGATAACAGAAACCGTATTACGGCAAAAGTTAAGTAAGCGTGATTTTAACAAAATCGCTGATTGTACATTTTGTGTATGACCGGCGATTTTCTTTTTATCTGTTTTTGTTGACAAAAAATAACAGTATAAATATAATATAATCAAAATATTACGGGGGAGAATGGAAATGAAAAAGTTTGTTGCGTTTATAGTTGTTCTGCTTATATTGTGCGGTAATTTAAGTCTTATTTCTTCTGCAGAAAGTTCCGTAACCGTTTCTACTGTTCAGGAGCTGTTGAATGCTGTTGAAAATGCCGAAAGCGGAAGCGTTATATATCTTAAAGGCGGTGATTACCGTTTTGATACTCCCATTTTATTTAACGGAATAAAAAAGAATATAACAATTTCTTCCGCTCCGGGCGAAACGGCTAAAATTACCAACGCCTGCCCTGTAACTGAATGGGAAGAATGCACGGTAAACGGCGTTAAGGCGCTTTATTGTTCCGCAAACGGCAAAAAAATTTCAGCTCTCTTTTCCGAAAGCGGAAAGCTTGATGTGACAAGGCTTCCTGAAACAGGTTATTATTATATTGACAAGCCGGATTTATCAGACACAAA
>JAKSUO010000178.1 GCA_024408895.1 Alphaproteobacteria bacterium
TGTTGTACACTGCGAGAAAAGGCTCACGGCGTATTAACGCACGTCAGCCGAGTTTTTTAGCTCTGTGCCGATTTCCTTATGTACCCTTGTTGTACACTGCGAGAAAAGGCTCACGGCGTATTAACGCACGTCAGCCGAGTTTGGGACAAATATTAATAAAATTGCCGCGTTTAAAAAATTACATTTGTCGTTAAATCATTTAGCCATTTTATTAAATTGTCTTGACTGTTACCGGATAATTCCGCTTCCACATGTTTTAGTCCCCAAACCGGCATAAAATCTATATGTTTGACGGTAGGATATTTTTTCAGAGCCAAAAACAAATTAATATCGGTTGTTAATGATGTATCGGTTTGATTTATGCCTGAGCGAATCCGCCACAAGGGGGCAACCTTTCCGGTGCGATATCCCATAGAAGACGGCAAAATATAATACATAGGGTTATACATATCCACGCGCTGTAAAACGGTATATCCCAAAGCATCTTGCTTTTTGAAATCGGTTTTAAAGTCATTGCCGTATTTGCTGTTTTCAAAAATTTTAGCGGTGTATGTATCAAAATGAACACCCTTACCATCGCCTGTATTAAATAAAATATTTTCGGTTTGATCTCTGTTTAATGAATCAAATGCACCGATAGCTTTTGTTGCAGGTTTCATTTTAGTCACAAAAGATTTTACGCTCTTTATCTGGCCTCTTTTGTTGTAATAGTTGTAAATTATCCATTTTTTTGGTGTCTTCAGAGCAGCCGAATATTTGGCTTGGGTTAAATATGAACCCGACAAAACCAAAGGTTCTGTTGCACGAGTCCGCATACTGCTGTTTGCGGCGGTCAAATCAGCACCTGTTGTTTTTTTACCGGTCAAATTCTGAAAGATTTGCTTGTTTTGATAAGCGTGTGTAATGTATGGAAATTTTGTTCGGCGAAGAAAAGTGCTTAAAGTATCTTCAATAATTTCCTTGACGTATTCATAATATGTGCCGCTCATATAATCATCATTTTCACCGGCTTGAATGGTTAAAGCTTTGCCATGGTAATCTTGGAAACCGGCTTTATTAATATATTGAGCATATGCTTTGCGCATGGCTGAGGATATTTTTTGCTGTTCTTCCGTCATATTGATTCTGGTTAAACCTAAATCCCATTCATAGGCTTCATTGGCCGTATCCGGTGATGTTATCGGATTCCAAACAGCTACTGCGTTAGGAGTGTCGCCGTCCCGATTTTCAATAGCGCCGATTTTGTGCAAATACGGCGTATAGAGAGAACTATCGCCACTCGTACCGAGAACAGCGGCAAGACCACCGGCATTGCCCATGCCAAATATAACGAGACGATTTTTATATCCCGGCAAAAGCTGATTGTTGTGGCGAATGTAACGAATTGATGCTTTAATGTCGGTTACTCCGTATGGCGCGCCGTGTTCAAGTCCGCGACTTCCCGCGTGGACAACAATCATACCGGCATTGGTATATGGCGTGAAATCAACATATTTTGTCAGAGCAGTGATTGCCTGATAACTCGGAGCGTTAATCGGGAATAAATAAGGGGCACTCAAAGAATTATATAATCCTACTTTATTGCTTTGTGTGTTTTTTGAGCAACTGTATGTGTTATTTGCGTTTGGTTTGCAGTTCATATATTCTGCCGGAACAAATATAGCCAGTTTTTCATAGGTGGTGTCTTCGGGATATTCACAATAGGTTATGCCTAGTTGATAATATACGTTGTCTTTTTCATTATACTGCCATTTATTCATATTTATAAATTTTGAAAAATCAGATGTTTTTTTTGTTTCAGAAGCGATGGGGTCTGACGCTTTACTTTTAATGTCAGGTAAATTCTGTGATGCTTTTTGCAGAGAGTTTTGTTCGGTTGACGAGATTGTTGCTTGTTTTGTATCAGAGCCGGAAAATATTGCAATATAAAGGAACAAAGCAATAATTGCTCCAGCAAATAATAAAATTTTTTTATTCATCGTGTATCTCCTGCAATAAAACACTGTAAGAACATCATAAAAAACTCAATAAAACGTGTCAAATATAAATTTGTGTAGAAGCACATTATTGTTGCTACTTAATTTAAAACAAAAAAACGCGACAAA
>JAKSUO010000179.1 GCA_024408895.1 Alphaproteobacteria bacterium
AACAGTTATCCACTTGTTTTTACTGAATTATTTTTTTACCAAAATTATCATATTCCGCCAAAAAGCAATGCACCATAAATGACCGTTTATGGTGCATTTAAACATAAGGAGAATATAGAATGAATAAGGAAAAAAGAGTAAGTCAATTTGGGCGTTCAATGATAGAAATGCTTGGGGTTTTAGCGATTATCGGTGTGCTGTCGGTTGGCGGAATTGCCGGTTATACGAAAGCAATGGAAAAATATAAGATAAACCAAACAATAGATGAGGTTAACAGTGTCATAAGCAACGTGCAAACAACTTTTTATGGCAAACACGAAAGATTATACTGCAGCAATGAATCAGGTAGTGTTGGTTGTCCAGGATTGCGCGCCGCGGGTATTGCGCCCGATGAAATGTGGACGTCTGGAAATCGTATGAAATTATCTCATTTTGGTAGGCTTTCAATAGACGTAAGTGATAACATTTTTCGTGTAACTCTTGATGGGCTGAGTAAAACTGCCTGCGTAACTTTAGCCACACTTGATTGGAATAGAAATGACAGAGGGCTTATTGCTGTTAATGCAAAAGGATGTGGTGATGGTGATTATTGTGATGTTGACGCTTGTTATGCAACAAATGGTCAAAGAACTTGCTGGAATTCAGACGGGTGGGCGGCAGTATGCGCTAAAGACGCCCCAATGCCAATGACAACCGCCGTCAGGGGTTGCACTTGCACAGATTCTGACTGCCAGATAATATTGGGATTTAAAATATAAAATCGGCTGAAAGATATAAGAAAATTACCCCAAAAAACTAAAAGCCCGTCCTTTACGGCGGGCTTTATGTTTTATCGCATTTTTGACAGAATTGTCATTGTATCCGTCCCCTCAATTTTATCAATGAGAGAGATAGCCAAAGAAAAAACTTTCGGCGGAACATCTTTCTGCCACTGGCCGTTCACACAGTGATTGCATAAAACAACCTCTGCTTGAGGACCGTTGTGATTGATAAAAGTGCGCAAAATCTCATAAATGGAGATTTCATATCCTTCTACCGTCCGATGTCCACGCAAAACCTTAAAATGGGGAAACACAGGAACAACAGCTTGTCTGCCTTGCTCACCAGGTTTTGAAAACATGTATACCGACTTTGCCGGCTTGCCATTGGGTTTACACACAATAGTGGAACATTCTGCTCCGCACTGCTCATAAAGAATGTTATATCCATTGTTAGAATTAAAAAGAGGAATTGTCAGTGGCGGAACACTAACAACCGAATCCTTTTTTATTTTCTGCTCAACAGCTATAACCATTTGTTTCACAACGTCATTAGGAGTTTTTTGCCATTGTCCGTGATTTTTAACGTTGATGACCTCAGCTTTGACGAAGTGTTGACCATTTTTGTTGGTAAAAGGATACAAAACTTGACATACTTTCACCAAATCATGATCTCTGAAAACAACGAACATATCTTTTTTGATTTGCACAAGGGCTTGTCTGGATGAGTGCTTACCTCCTTCCTTCAAAGCTTTCGGTGACATACCGTCGGCTTTGAAAATAGCCGTTGCCGTATGCGCAGAACATTCTTCCCAAAGGGCATATGCCTTTTGTTCTTTGTACGCTTTTATATATTCCATATAATTTGATTTTAAGTCCGGAATGTATTATTCGGACAGATTAATAATAGATTCATAATTTTTTGATTGCTTTTAGTATAGCAATTGAGTTTTTTTTGTCAATATATTAAATACAAAATATAGATATATCCAACAATGAAAAACTTATTAATGCAAAAAAATCCGCACGTCTTACAACAATGCGGATTTTTCGTTGAATGCCTATCAGATTACATATTGCCGAAAGGATTAATTTCTTCTTCTTTCGGTTGCTTGCGCAAATCAAAGAAATTCAGTACCGGAACCGATATAAAAATTGATGAATATGTACCGATAACAACACCTGCCGTAATTACAAACGCAAAACTGCGCAATGCATCACCACCAAATACCAATAAGGCAATAGAGGCAAGCAAGGTTGTTAAGCTGGTTAAAATCGTGCGTGAGAAAATGTCATTAACACTCTTATTTAATAAGTCGTATTGTTTCA
>JAKSUO010000018.1 GCA_024408895.1 Alphaproteobacteria bacterium
CATTTGCCTAATGTCCGCAATCTTGTCGTAAACCGCAATTTCATAGTCATTATAATGAAATCTTGCGCAATGACCGCCGTTAAGGTAGTCCGTGTGTCCGGTGCCTGACCGAGCTCCAAAATTTATCTTAGCCACATTGCTGACAACATATTGTGTTGCCACCCCTTTAGGCAAAATAACATTCTTGCAGCTATGGTATCTGACTATCGGCGCATTTGCTAAAACCTTAGGACTGACTTTGATGCCCATTTCAAGCAAAACATCTCTTAGTTTTAAGACCAACGGCTTAAAATCTTGGTCGCAGACTTCTTGCAAATTGTTGCCGTATAACAGCTTAGGGAGCGAAACGTCTATATGCAAATAAATGCTTCTGCCACCGTGCTGTTGTCCGTTGATAAGCCAAAGCCTTGGTTTGTAGTGATTCAAACGCTTGTCTTCTGCACTCATACCTTGGTATGTTGTTGAAGTGCCGCGCCCGAAATATCCCAAAACTTTACTAATCGGTGAATCAAACTTATCTTCAACGATTTCAAAATCGCTTTGTCTGAGCCGAAGCCTTACAGTGTCGCAAATTGCTTTGCGACACTGGGCTTCGTTGCAATTAAGCAACGCTGTCATCATCACCTCCTTAGTTACCATCGTTATTATTATCATTAGCGGGTTCAGACGTAATTCCGGTCTGAATGCTGTAAATCAAAGCGAGAAGCGAGCAAATAAGCTTTGCTGTCTCATTGGGCTGATTTTCTGAGTTTTCACTCATAAGTTTCCCCTTTTTAGGAAAAAACAGCCGTTGAAGAATTACTTATGCCTAGTACCCCAGTCATCATCTAATCCCAGGCTCCGCAAGAATCTATCTGCATAAAAGCAGTCAGATCTGGTTTCACCTATATATTTATAAAGTTCGCCCAAGTTTTCTCCTAATTTAACAAAGGTTTCATTTTTATAATACATACCTAAATCCTGCATGAAATCATGCAATAATAAAAGGTCAAGTGAAATTTGATAAAGGGCGTATTCTGCTTCATTATAGCGATGAAGTTCGCCCTTTTTTCCTTTAATCACTTTATATTTCCAACAATTTTTCATTTCTTTCAATGTTGGCCAAACTTTCTCATTAATTTTCTTCATTTTTATTCTCCGTTTAAATTTAATAAATTTGTTATTTTTTGCTGACGAAAATTTTATTTAAAATTCTCGCCTGCTTCCGTATCAAAATTATTCAAAAGGTGGAGAAAATCGTTTTTAGTGATTTGAGGAGAGTAAAAGCGTTTAAAAACCCCGAAAATTATTATAATATGATAATCGTCAAATTTTACTGCACAATTTTTGCCACTTTTTAAAATATAAACGTGCAAAAATAGAATTATATTTCAAAAGCCACCATTGGTAGAATTTGCATATTTGCAATTTTAAAGAGGAAATTTGCTTATTAAAAAGTTTTTTGAAAAAATTGTTGCTCACATTTTGGATGTGTTTTTGATAATTTTATTATTTAAACATTTTTTGCCTAATACTCCTCAGCGAGCAAAATCGTTAAAACACGATTAGTGATTGTTTCATCGCTCGGGTCTAGGCTGAGGTATTGATACTCAACGTCGTAATAATCTATTTTCCAAAAATAAGTTATGCCGTCAACGTCAAAAGCACCAAAGTCATGCTCGCCGTTTGGGTCGTTGTCCTGATTAAAATTACTGAAATTTCTGACTTTTTCGATAATTTCAAGCTGTTTATCTATCGGCAATTCGGCAACTCCGCGTGTTATTAAAACCCGACCACAAGTAAAATTTTGCCGTAAATTATCATTTGATTCGCGTATTTTCTTTATTTTATCGTCCATATTGAACCTTTCGTTTAAAACAGAAAGAGCCGGAATTTCTTCCGACTCTTTCATAAAATTTGTTAAACTTCTTCTTTCTTCTCATTTTTCGCCTTTTTTATTATTTTATAATATCGCCCTGACAAGAACTCAAGCGAAGAATTTATTTTTTCTTTATACCTTTCAATAAACTATTGCTATTTATTGCTTTGCTACATATTATGCGGTTATGATTACGGCAGAAGAAATAAAAGCAAAATATTGGGCTTTGGAAGTTTTATCCTCGCATAACCAAGAGGACATTAACAATATTTCCGGCTCATTGGGAACATCGAAAATTGATTTGAATCCACATCAAATCAATGCTGCTATGTTTGCTTTGCAATCGCCTATATCGCAAGGCACTATTTTAGCCGATGAAGTCGGTCTCGGAAAAACCATTGAAGCCGGTATCGTTATTTCTGAGTATTACTCACGCGGCAAAAATTCAATAATTGTGGTTGCTCCGGCAAGTTTATGCCAACAATGGCAAACCGAAATGCAAGACAAATTTGACCTGCCGACACAAATTTTAGACAGCAAAATTATTCGTGACGCAGAAAAAAAGAAAAACACGGATATTTTGCAATTTAAGGGCATTACAATTTGCTCGTATAACTGTGCCGTTCAGTTCAAAAAGCTGATGAAAGACCACGATTGGGATTTGGTGGTTATTGATGAAGCTCACAAGCTACGCAACTTTTATAAAGGCAAAACTAAAATTGCCGAAGGTATTAACGAAACTTTTATCGGCAGAAAAAAATTGCTTTTAACCGCAACGCCTATTCAAAACTCACTTATGGACATTTTTTCGCTTGTAAGCATTATTGACCCGAGCATTTTAGGCAACGAATACTCGTTTATGGAAAATTATCTTTACTCCGAAAGTCATCACGAGGAGCTAAAACGCCGTTTACAATGCGTCTTACACCGAACTTTACGCCGTGATGTGTTGGAATACATTAAATACACCAACCGCGAAGCTATGACAGTGGCATTTAATCCGACAAAGGCGGAGGAATAGCTTTATACTGCCGTTTCGGCTTATATTCAGGATATTTCGCAAATTGCCATAACAACACGCTTTAGAACACTTATTGTGCTTATGATTCGCAAATTAATGAGTTCATCAACCGCCGCAGTAGAGGGAACACTTAAAGGCTTAATGAATCGCTTAAATTATCTTGAAAAGTCTAGCGGTAGCGTGGATAAACTCGCAAACTTTATGTTTGATGAAGACCTTTTGGGCGAATACGAAGACAATTTAGAAGATTTTGAACTAAAACAGGAGCTTAACAAGCCAAGTTTCCAAAAAGAGGACATTAAGGCAGAAAAGAAGTTTTTGCAGGGCTTAATTGATAAAGCCGCCAAAATAAAGGTTGACGGCAAAACCGAAAAACTTATCGGCGCACTTGAGCAGGGATTTGAAAAAATACAGGCTAAAGGCGGTGAGCGTAAAGCAATTATATTTACCGAAAGCAATCGCACGCTTAATTATCTTTATGATTATTTAAGCTCACACGGCTTTAAGGGCAAAATTGTTACTTTTAACGGTCAGAACAATTCGCCGCTTACCAATCAAATATACAATGACTTTATAGAGGTGCATTCGTCAGATTTAACCGGCTCGCGCACTAATGATATGAAAAAGGCGCTTGTTACAAAATTCAAAGAAGATGCGGAAATTATGATTGCCACTGAAGCCGCTGCCGAAGGCTTAAACCTACAATTCTGCTCTTTGCTCGTCAATTATGACTTACCATGGAATCCGCAACGCGTTGAGCAACGTATTGGGCGTGTGCACCGTTATGGGCAAAAGTGCGATGTTGTAATTATTAACTTTATCAATAAAAAGAACGTTGCCGACGTCCGTCTTTATGAAATTTTGCAACAAAAATTTAAGCTGTTTGACAGGGTCTTCGGCGCAAGTGATGAAATTTTGGGAACATTATCCGACGGTGTTGACTTTGAACGCGCTGTTGCCGCTATCTTTGACCTTTGCCGCACAACAGAAGAAATCAACCGCGCTTTTGATGAATTACAGGAAAGCTTAGGTGTTCAACGTGAGGAAAAATTAGAAGAAGCCAAACAACTGGTTTTAGAGAATTTAAGCCCGACAACACAAGAGAAATTGCACATTATGAAACAGCGCGTTGAGGATTATTTGGAGCGTCGCAAGCAGATTTTTTGGGATTTAACGGTCATTATGCTCAAAAAGAATCATCCGGAAATGTTTATAAACGAACATACAAAGGTGTTTGGGCAATTTAAGGAGCAAGTGTTTAACCTGCCGTCAGAAATTAACTTTGCTAAAAGCTTCAATTATTGCTTAAACTTCAACAAACGTGAAATTAACTATGATTTATTGTTGCCAAGCGAGCGCAAAGCCTTAAATCGTGCAGCAACGACTTATAATCCGGATTCAAATTTCGGTAAACGTATTTTGAATGAGGCTTTTGCTTTAAGTGCCGAGCCTTTGCATTTACATCTAAAGACAACGGACAAGCTTAAATCAGGGCAAAAAGGACGTTTGAAACTTTCGCTGTTTAAGATGACGCAACCGGAAAACGTCCATTATTTAATCACAACTATAATGTCCGACGGCGGTAGCTTATTGAATTTGCGTGCCGAAGACATTTTTGACAATGCAATTGCTACGGATGAGCCGATTTTAATGGGGTATCAGGACTTATTAAGGCAAATACACGAGCAAAATGTTGCAAAATATGAAAAGTCCGAAAAAAAGCGCATTGATAATATTTTGCGAGCCGAGGTTGATAAACTCAATCGTTGGCTTATTGATGAAAAGCAAGCCATACACTTGAAAGGCGACAAGCTTAAAAACAAAATTACAAGCCTTAAGCGGCAGTTAAAGCAAGAGAAAAAATTTGAAGCAAAGCTTGCTATATCCGCTGAAATCAAAAAGCTACAAGAGGAAATGAATAATAACGAATTTAACACTTTTGATACCGAGCGCGAGCTTGAAAAGAAATGCAACCGTCTTGTCGGTGGCAAAAAGCGCAGCTTAAAAATGGATTACAGCATTGAGCCGGTGTTTGACGTTACTTGGGAAGTGGAGTAGATTTATCTAATAGTTCATCATATTTTTTCTTTAGCAATCCAAATTCTTTTTTATCCTTTTCTGTTGTGAAATAAGAATATTTCCTGATTTCATGAGCAATTGCCCACATATCAAAAAACATCTGAGCTAAGCAATCTTTGTCTTTGAATGGATTTCTATTTTTATAAATAACTTTTTCAATATTATTATGAGCAGCTAAATTTCTTGTTGTATTTATATCATCGATTGACTTAAAATCAACAGACCAACGAATCATCGTTGGCTTTAAACAACGCCATATTTCTAAAAAACTTAATTTGTTTAGGGCTTTTTCTTGCTCAAATACAATAGATTCATTATGTTCTTGATCATTGTCCTTAAAAAATAAGTGCGAGCTAAAAGTTTTCTTAAATAATTCTCTTAATAAGTCCTCGATAGTGGCGTGTATATCAAAAATACATGAGCGTATTATATGTTGCTCATCAGATAATCCGGACGATAAAATTTTTATTTTTGATATAGCGTCTTCCGTTTTATCTAATCCGAGAATTTGTAAATACATATCTTGAGTACTGTCCATTACTCCTCGCTTTCAGAAACTTTTAATTTTACTTCACTGGTCTCAGCAGTATTTTTGTTAATATCTTGTTCTGCATCTTCTTGAGCTGAAACTGAAACATCATTAGTCTGTGATTTTATAGGTTGTTCTTCTATAACACTTTGCTGTTCTTGTTGCGTCGGATAATTAACAGCCTCATTATTGGAGTAAGTAAAATACGGAGCAATCAGAAATCTCATAAGCATAACAATGGATGCAGAAATAAAACCTACAATAACTCCTCGCCAAAATTTTCTGTTATCGGCTTTATCTTTGCGTTCTTCATCACAAGCTTCCCGTGATTTTGTTTCTTTTTTAGACAAAGGATAATAATTTCTACATTTTTTATTTTTTAAGGTAATCCAGATATTTTCATCCTGTTTTCCCCAAATTTCTTTCCAGCATTCTAAATATTCGTGATCAGGTACTACTGGACAAGGTTCCATTCCGAATTCTTCTCTCCGTGGATAAGGGTCTCCATTCAGTAATGGTACAATAGAAGGCTTTTCAGTGATTCCCAAACCAATATTAAGAAAATCTTTTCCTAATAATTTATCCAATGGATTGTTTTGTAGCCTTCTGCATGCCTCAATTCTTTTTCGATATTGTTCTTCGTCTTTTTCTTTTTTTCTTTTTTCATAAGTTGCTATCCACTCTTCACGTTTTCGCTTTGCTTCAGACAAAAAAGAAATGTCGCCTTTCTCTAATTGTGAGATTTCTTCTTCTGTTAAATTATCTTTTTTATAGTCACAATCAGATTTTGGAAAACCATAAAATATATCTCTGCAATGCAAGCAAAATGCACAATTCACACAACTTTTCTTTGTAAACATTACTCCTCGCTTTCCTCTTCTTCAAATTCAAAGTCTTCGTCTTTTGGGGTGTATTTGGAAAGGTTGAGAGGGTAGCCCTCGCGACCCCATTCGCATTTCTTTAAGATTGCGGACGGAATCTTTTTAACTGTAATGTTCGGGAAAGCAGATTTATTGCCAACAAAGGCGCTGCAACAAATAAGCAAGTTGTTATCTCCGACTTCAGCGGCTAACTTATCCAAAGATTCCTCTTGCACACTCATGGTTGTAGTAAAGATAAAGCTCTTTTCGGACGAAAAGCCCTGTTTCCAATACTTTTCAGCGTCCGGCTTATAATGATAGCCTAAAATCTTACACATTGCTTCGGCGAGCATATCGGCGTTGTATTTGTCGGATATAATTTGCTGTCCGTATTTGTCCTTAACAATTAACGATGACGCCAATTCATAAAATTTGAAACCTCCACCACAAAGCCAATTGACAGCTGTGCTTATGCCACCACTATCATTACCTGTAATAACGTTTTGTAGCCTTGGCAAACAGTGTGTATAAGCTTGGTCTCCCATTTCAATGCCAATCCAACGTCGCCCCATTTTGTGTGCTACGGCTGCCGTGGTTCCCGAACCTAAGAAACTATCAAGCACAAGGTCACCAGGCATTGATAGCATATCAATTATTCTTGAAATTAAAGCCTCAGGTTTTTTGCCGTTTGGAAACTGAACATTTCCTTCTTTTGTTAAATTATTATATTGAATATCATCCCAAAGATTACCCATATTATCTAATTTAAATATTTCATTATTTTTCTTTTGAACAACATCCTTTAACCACGCAATTAAATTGTCATCTTTATAATATGAGCGTATAACTTTTCCTGCATTTTTTCCTTTTATGGGTGCATACTCAATACTATAAATTCCCTTACCATATTCTTTTGTTTCTTCTATTACCTTTGTCCTTATTGATGTTTGGGCGTTTGTCGTTCTGAATATTTTATCAATATAAGAGTAGTACGCCATTTGTAGGTCATTATGAAATTCTTCCTTGGCGATTTGATTTACGGAACATATTTCATAACTATCATGTTTATACAGCTTAATAATGTCGCCATTTCCTGCAGTAAATTCTTTTAAAAACGTACCAGAATCTATATTTTTCAAGACACTTGTATATTTCCAACTTTTCCCTTGTGCCGAATAATTTGTTATATAATCCATTAATTCTTGGGATTTCGTAGGAACCACATTAAGCATAAAATTAGAAATGTCTTTTGCATATAAAAGTATAAACTCTATATTGTCTTGCAAACTTTTACCTAAATTACTGCCGCTTACACCGGCAATTTTTGTTTTACAGCATATTATATTAATAAAATTATGACGTGCAAAAATTTCATCCAATAAAACTTTCAAATGAGCCATTTCTGTTGCATCAATTTGCACACATATTGCACCATCAGGTGATAAAAGATTTTTCAAAATTTCTAATCTATCACGCATTAAAGATAGCCAAATTGAATGTTCTAAACCATCATCATAATACAAAAAAGCACTTCCTGTGTTATATGGCGGATCAATATAGATACATTTTACTTTACCGGTATAATCCTGCTCCAACGCCTTTAATGCCAACAAATTATCGCCATGTATCAGCATATTATCATAAGTCGGCTGAACTTTAGATTTGACATCAAAATGGTCAAAAATATCTTTTGCCATACCGTCCGTATCTTTTTCATACGAAAATGACTTTTCCTTGTCTTCAAGCAAAATCCTCGGCTCAGGGTTAAACCTGTCTTCCTTCCCCGGCCATGTTAACTCTAATCTTGTCAATTTCTCAGTCATTTTTCAGTTCCTTCTTGATTTGCTTGAGGTGTAAAACGTTCTTCAGATTCTTTTATAAAGTTCATCTGCTCATTGTTATAGCATTGCGGTACCAACTTTAAATTTTTTATGTCATTATTTAATTTGACAATATTTGCAATTAAATTTCTTAAAAGTAAAGTAATACGATACGTCTCATTCAATAATCCCTTAACGGCAGTATAATCTCCAATTAAAAAGGAAATATTCCTGTCACGCTTTTGTGCTAGGTCTTCACAATTTGACAGTGATAACAAAATATGATTACGCTCCAATATATAAGCATCCAAAGAGTTCAAAAGACTTTTTACTAAAACAATATCCAATACAAAATGAGGAATATAATCAATACATTGCGCGTACTTTTCAAGAGAAATTGCCTTGAAAACATCATCATAAACAAAACCGAAACATACATCGTCAAACATAAATGATTTTTGGGAATTTTTATCTTTGATAATGTCAAGAGCATTTTGCTCCTTTTCTAATTGGAATTGCAATCTTTTCGCTAAAAAATTCAGTCCATTGATACTTCCTAAAGATATGGAAACAAGAAAGTTGAGATTTTCGCGTAGTTCTTGTATTTCCTTTTGTTTTTCAAGACGGCTTGCACCAAACCACCAAGTAAAGAAAGCAATAGCAACCGGTATTAATATCGCCCCTGCCGCCGGAAGCCATATGTCTCTAAACCAATCGTAGGTAAAATATGTTGCCAAATTAGTCATTTTTAGCGCCCTCATCCGTGGAATTTAATTTTTTCCATTTTATCGATTTTGATTTATAAATTGGCTTTAAGTTATATTCTACTTCATTTATAACTTCTTGAAGCTTTGTATTTATGGCATCATCATCGCCGTGTTCGTATATTTTATCATTAAATTCTTTTATTAAATCTTTACCATATATTTCCGTCAAACTTTGGTTTGGATCTTCTCTCATTAATGAAAGACACGCATTTTTGAAATGATTAATAATTCGGTTTACTTCAAAAAAACAGTTTTCTATTTCTTTTGAATAATAGACTTTCGCCTTATTTCTTAATCTTTGAAAAGTTTGAATTTGTTCAATTGATGTATCTAAAATCATCAATCTATATCCTAAACCTGTTTGAAATTCTGATAAATCACTTTTTTCATAGTATTTACGAACTTCCTCAGGAGAATAAGAAATAAAAGGGCATCTTGCTCTTGATATTAAATCTTTCATATTATAAAACTGTTCAACAATTTCTCTTGCTAATTCAATTTTAGGAGCTTCTAGAATTTGTTCTCGCCACGTTTGCAATCCTCGGTAAGCAATATAGCATCCCCAAGTAGCAAGTCCAAGCTCTATTGCCTTTACAACACCTTCTGTGGTAATATATTCATTTATTAAAGCACATAAACACATTTTTATTTTGCCTCATAGTCTCTCACAAGCTTATCAAAAGTGCGGTCAAGGGTTACGGTGTTATCAGGTATTAACAGATAGTGCCAAGCTTTGCCGTTATGCTTTTTTTCAAAGTCCGTTGCAATTTCGCACCATTTCAATGCAGCTTCTTTCTTAGCTAATACTGTCTTATCCGTCATTTGATTAGAAGCTTTGGTTTCAATCATATACTTGTCACTGATTGTTTCGACGATAAAGTCAGGGTAATAATTATGAAGCTGACGCTCATCATCAGGATATTTTATATTAAATATCTCTTTTGCCCTGTCATTATTCGGCTTAAACCATTTTAAGACTTCGCTTGCGTTTTCTAAAATTTCGCTCAAGTCTTTTTCGGTTGACGAATCAAACTTTTGCTTATCAAACAAACATTTCTTAAAGCCGATAAAAATCATATTTTTAATTTTGGACTTGTCGTGAACAGAAGCGCGATAGTCAAGCGGCGTTTCGCCTTCTCTTGCAAGCATTTTATATGATTCAGATGTTTGTGTGCCGTAGTCGCTGTCAACTTTAACAGTTAATTCCATTTTAGCCGGACATAAATGCGCCTTCATTTGCAACATAATTTTATGCGCAATGTCAACGCCGTTCCAAAACAGAATTTTGCGTGTGTTTAGCTCACTGCCCGAATATGAGTTGATGTAGTCAATCGTCTGCCGGACAAGTTTTTGAATTAAGTCGGCATTTTCTTGATAGGAAATAATTGTTTCATCAACCAAAGGCACAAGCAAATAGTGCGTTATATCGTCATAACGGTCAAAAAATTCGGCTTGCATTTCATCGCGACCATGCCCGATAATTTCTTGAATTATCATTTTTTGAGATTCCGGTTTGTAGCCGTTAAAATCTGCCGTGTTTATATCAAAATCATAAAAAGTAAAACTGCTTAATTGGCGGTATGTTTGGATAATTCTCGGAATGTTAATCGTCATTTTAATAACCGTTTCGGTCATATTTTTAGCCGTTTGCGGTAAATCAACGGTTGCCTCTAACGAAAGCTCCGAATTTTCTAACTTCATATATTTGAGCTTTTGCTCCGCCAGTTCAACAATTTTTTCTTGATTCTCTTTGCTTTTTAAGTCTTCGGGATTAAGAACATAGCGCCCTGTTTCAGCAATAGCTTCTCTTACTGCTTCGCCGATTTTACGATTATCCTCGTTTGTAAATACCGGTAATGTTGCTTGTTTCGGTTGTGGCTTCGGTACAATTATATTGCCGTTTTGCACTTCTTCATCAATTTTACTGGTGCTTGTTTCGACTTTTTTACCAACCAAGCCGTCTTCACTATTGTCAATATATTCTTGCTGAAATTCAAACGACTGGTCGCGTGCAGCCTTAATGATGTCAGCAAATTTATCATGCGCAACAACGTGCAGGCGGTCTATTGCTTCATCGCCGGTTAATTCGCCGTAAGGCAAGCGTAAACCGCGCCCGATTGACTGTTCAACTAAAATTTTTGAATCGGCTGTACGAAGCGGCACGATGGTATAAAGGTTATTTACATCCCAACCTTCGCCGAGCATATTAACGTGAATCACAATTTCGGTCGGTTCATCGGCGCTTTCAATTTGCAATAAACGTTGCAAAACTTCATCTTTTAGTTCGCCGTTTTGCTTTGAATTGACCACAATTACCTTGTCCTTATAGCGTCCTTCTTCAAAGTCATCGCTTTTAATTTTGGCTTCTATTGCTTCGGCATGAGCAATATCTTTGGCAATAATCATCATAAACGGTTTAACTTTGCGAACCTTTTTATTATCAGCGTAGACTTGCAGTTCTGCCTTAACACTCTCATGGACTTTTATACCATCCAGAATTTTTAAATCTTCTAATGTGTCTTCGTCATATTGATTTTTATTAAAATCCGTGCGCCCGACAATAGCAGGCTTTTTTACAAAACCGTCTGTTATAGCGTGTGCAAGGTTATATTCATACGCTATATTTCTGAAAGGTTTGCCTTTGGCGCCTGTTGACTTTGCCGTAGCAGTCAGTTCTATACCCAATACAGGGTTAAGCTCATTAATTGCCGCCATACCGGCATTTGCACGATAACGGTGCGCTTCGTCCATAATCAGCACTAAATCTTTTAAGCCCGATAAATAATCAAAATACGATTGCCCTAAGTATTCTGCCATACGGCGAACTCGTGGCATACCTCTGGCATCTTTATCCGAATCAATTTTAGAAATATTGAAAATATTAATGCGTAGACGGTCATCATTAGGGTTATCAAACAAGCCACCGACTTGGTCGTAGTCATCGCCTGTAATAATTTGCGGTGTGCCGACATAAGCATTAAGCCCGGGGAAAACGTATTTTGGCGTATTTGGCGTAAAGTCTGTTTTTAATTTGTTATAAATTGTTAAGTTTGGCGCTAAAACCATAAAATTTTTAATTTTACATTCTGCGTGAAGGTATGCAATCATTGCACCCATTAAGCGCGTTTTGCCGACACCTGTAGCAATAGCAAAGCAAATACACGGAAAAGCACGTTCAAAATCCTTAACCGACGGGCGCACTTCTTGAATAAGGCGTAAAGCCTCTAATGTATCCATATTCTTAGCTAAAGTAATTTTTTCTAAGACATTTACCAAAATATCAAGGCTATCCTTTTGCGGCTGGCGCAAAGAGAGGGCTTGATTAATCATACGCTGCGTTTCGTTCATTTTTAAGCCTTTTAATGCATATTCAACAATGTTGCCAGTTTACAAGAGATGTTTAATACTTGCAAGCCCTAGAGTCATTGAATCACAAGATTCTTTTATATACAAAGCATAAAAAAAGGCTCCATGCTTTAGGTCATGAAGCCAAAATTCAATTTGTGAGGCTTTATCCCTTCAAAATATAATATGTACCTTTGGTGGAGCCTTGTTTTTCAAGCATATTTTTCTTTACTAAATTTTGCACGGTCTTTTTGACGGTTTCGCTGTTTTTATCTAATATCTCTGCCATTTCTGCCACCGACCGATTTGTTTTTTCTTTGAATAAATCTAATACGGATTGCTCGCCCTTAGTAATTCGGGTTGCGTCGGCTTTTATGGCAAAAGCAATTTTATCTTCTAAATGCCGTTTTTGCTTAGCAAGCGAGGTAATAAAAAATGTCAGCCACGGCTCATAATTTACCTTATCGCTCCATATTGTCTTTTGCGTAGCGCGCAAAGCTCTGTAATAAGCGTCTTTACTGGCTTCAATAATTGATTCCAATGATGAATAAGGCATATAGTTATAGCCATGTTGCAGCATAAGCATTGTCGTTAATGCACGCGACATTCTGCCGTTGCCGTCTGTAAACGGGTGTATGGATAGAAAATGCACCACAAATACGCCAATTGTAATAATCGGGTGGAAGTAGCCGTCTTTAAAATTAGCATTTGTCCAATTGACAAGCTCTTGCATTAAACGCGGTGTATCAAAAGGTGTTGCTGTTTCAAAAATCGTGCCAATTTCTTTACCGTTGGCATCAAAGGCTGCCACGCGATTTGAATCTTTTTTATATTCGCCGCGATGACCCTCGTCTTTTTCTGAATACGAAAGCAAAATTTTATGCAGCTGCCGTATATAGTTTTCCGATAAATTTATTTCTTTGTAATTTTCAAAAATCGTCGAGACTAAATCGGCATAACCGGCAACTTCTTGCTCGTCGCGCGTTTGAAAAGACTTTTTGCTGATGCGGTTAAAAACTTCTTCAACCTCGGCATCATTTAATTTATTACCCTCAATACGGTTAGACGAGCCGATAGATTCAATTGTGGCAATACGCTTCATTGCTTTTAATTGCTCCGGCTTAACTTTAATACCGCCGCTGTTCCACGAACCGTTAAACGTGTCTATTTCTGCTATTTTGCGTAGCATATCCGGTGTAATTATAATATCTGACATATTAGGCATTTTTGTATCCTTTTACTGTAATATTTACCGAAATATTACCGAATAATTCCCGAAAAGTCAAT
>JAKSUO010000180.1 GCA_024408895.1 Alphaproteobacteria bacterium
TCTTCATCCATATATTTAAAATCTGGCAGATACACATCCACTAGGCCATCTAGCTTCTTTATATTTTCAACCTTTTCATATGACGATGTGATATACACAATCGGAATATCTAACCCCATGTTTTTGACCTTTTTTAAAATCGGCTTATTCACTTTCGTTGTCCACCAGATTGCGCCAACATTCAACCCCATTGCGACCAATGCGCCCACGAGTTTTACCGCATCCGGAATATTTTGCCAATTAGCCGCAACTTCGGCGACAATCCCTAAGCCGACCAAAAACGACGCAAAATATGATAAAACCATTACCCAATAGTTTTCCTTATTGGATGCTACTTCTGACTTTTCTTGATTTACTGTCATTATTTTATTCTCCTTGATTATCAGCCTTCAGCATAATTTCAGGTGCTTCAATCCCCAACAGATACAGCATCAAAGTTAAAACATCTCTGACGGTTTTTGCCAACCTTAAACGCGAAGCTGCCAATTTTTTATCTGCCGCCCCCATAATCGGGCAAGCATTATAAAATGTGCTGAAAACTTGAGCTAAATTGTAGGTATAATCGGCGATAATGCTCGGTTCTTTTTCAGTATGTGCGCGCATAATCACATTGTGTACCTGTGCTAATTTTAGAGCTAAAACACGTTCCTCGGGTGCCTCCAAAATAACATTTCCTTCATCCAATCCGTTGATTTTCGCCTTACGCAAAACAGAATTTATACGCGCTATGGCATATTGAATATACGGTCCGGTTTTGCCTTCAAATTTGGCAAAATCTTCCAATTCAAACACATAACCGGAGGCAATCGTATTTTTCAAATCTTGAAATTTTATGGCAGCGACAGCAATTTGCGAAACTAATTTTTCAATTTCAGCCTCACCATATCCCTCAACTTCGTTTGGTTTCGGCAAAGACTTGCGAACTTTATCTTTTGATATTTCAATCAATGTTTCCAAGTTCATTACCCCGCCGTCACGCGTTTTAAAAGGCTTGCCATCCGCACCGTTAACTGTACCGAACACAATATGCTGTAATGCAACATCTGGCGCAATATTTAATTTTTGCGTTGCTTCAAACACCTGTTCAAAGTGCAGTTGTTGACGACTATCGGTAAAATAAACAATTTCCTGCGCTTTTAATTGTTCCACACGCATTTTAATTGTGGCAATGTCTGTTGTATGATATGTATAACCGCCATCCGATTTTATCAAAATAACCGGTGGTTTCGGCTTATTACTTTCTTCCAAGCGAACAATTTCGGCACCGTTATCGCGTTCGGAAATGCCTTTTTCACGGGCAATTTTTACAATTTCGCCACACGTTTCATGGGCGTCGCTTTCTCCCCACCACAAATCAAAATTCACATCTAATTTTTCATAGTTCTCACGAACGGCTTTCACCGATTCTTCGCGCAAATGCCGCCATGCTTTACGATAATTTTCATCACCGTCTTGCAATTTTGCTGTAATGACGCGGGCATTTTCTCTGGCATTTTCGTTTTCTTTACAACGTGCATTCGCCTTTTTATAAAATTCGGTAATTTGGGCAATATCATAAGTTTCAACCTTGTTCAAATTACCGTCTGTTGCAATAATCTCAGAAAGAATCATTCCCATCGGTGTGCCCCAATCGCCTAAATGGACATCAGAAATCACCTCATTACCGACAAACTTTTCAATACGCTGAATCGATTCGCCGATAACACCGGAACGTAAATGCCCGACATGCATTTCTTTTGCCACATTAGGCCCGCCGAAATCCAAAACAACCTTGTGCGAATCACTAACATTGCCACAGCCTAAACGGTCATCTTTGGCAATTTTATCAATATTATCAGCAATAAAATCATTTTTAAGTTTAATATTTACAAACCCGGGTCCATCAACAGAAACAGATTCGCAAAAATCACATTTTTCCAACTCTTGTGCTATCAATGCCGCGATTTCGCGCGGATTTTTGTGTTCTGATTTTGCTAAAGCCAATGCGCCGTTACATTGAAAATCGCTCAAATCGGCACGGTCAGAAGCCTTAATAAAAGCAAACTTATCATCTAAGTTCACCG
>JAKSUO010000181.1 GCA_024408895.1 Alphaproteobacteria bacterium
TCGGGACCGGCAAGAGAATAAACCTGACCTTCCTTAAAGGTATCCATAGAAGGAGCAAGATCCTGTCCTACCCAGTCGGATGCTTTTGAACTGTTAATTACAAGATGAACATCACTTATAATAAAGTCCTCTTCAAATGTATCGCCGTCAACATAAGTGTTATCCTTAAATTGGGTATTACCGATTGCAATACCGCCCCAGATGCCTTTAACACCGTCCCAAGCATTTACACGCTTGTAGGACGTTCTGCCGTTATCGGTTGTAAAATAGTCATAATACCAGCAGTTAGAGTTGCCGGGAATATCCTCAAAAGTAATTTCCGCCGTGAAATCACCCGTTTGGGCATTGTAAGAAGTACTTTTAACCCAACTTGCTTTTGTTTGAATAGTTTTTGTTCCGGAATTTGCCCGAAACATAGTTACCTTCGGCTTTTGACCGTTAAGCATTTTAACCTTTGCGGTAAGAGTAGCCGCAGTGTTGTCACTGTAGTCTTCTTTAATAAGGTTAAGATAAATAGCCGACGGCACCTTTTCATATCTTGTAGATCTGCCGACATGAATAGCCGTTGTATTTGCGGTTGCCGTTACTGCGGTTTCGCCGTCAGCGGAAGCAACTGTTGCTGTAAAAGGAATTACAGCGATGCATGAGAATGCCAACAATAATGTAAGCACTAATGCGATTAGTTTTTTAGCTTTCACAAAATTCACCTCATAAAGATTTATTTTTTTGCTAAGGGGAGTGGCTTTATAACTTTAACCCATAAAGCAAAAAGAGAAATGCGGTTGAAATTGTTTTCGGCAACAACTCCTTTTACCGATAATATTTTTCGCAGTATCTCTCTTCCGTTATTTTAAAGAGAGAAGAAAACAAAAAACAAAATTGCCCATTCGCCGATTTTATCCGAAAGACGCTTTGGCGACAAAAGAAATAAAAATTTCTTAATGCCCTTCGTTTAAAAAACGGAAAATATTTTGTTTTGGGCGTTTTCTTTTCCCTTTTGCTGACGAAAGTCAAAACCGACTATTCATTATATATAATAGGCTTTGACTCTCGCCAGCTGCGGAAAAGTGAACGGCGGAATTTGAAATTCAGATGGCAGATTTGAATTATTTGTCATTACGAGGAGCGTAAGCGACGTGGTAATCCGTTTTTCTTTTTTGTAGATATTTACGGATTGCCACAGCCCTGACGGGCTTCGCAATGACAACACAGATTGCAGATATCAGGTGTAAGATTGCAGACGATATATCAATTTTGATTGTTGATACATCTGTTGTCTGTTATCTGCCGTCCTATTTGTCATTACGAGGAGCGTAAGCGACGCGGTAATCCGTTTTTCTTTTTTGTAGATATTTACGGATTGCCACAGCCCTGACGGGCTTCGCAATGACAACACAGATTGCAGATATCAGGTGTAAGATTGCAGACGATATATCAATTTTGATTGTTGATACATCTGTTGTCTGTTATCTGCTGTCTGTTGTCTGACATCTGACATCCGAGTTTATATTTACGTCTTCGCCGATATATGCAACAATTCCTATGATTTTTTCACAAAAAACCACAATATATAGGGGCAAAAATGCGAAGAATACGGCAAATATGATGATTTTCACCAAAATACACAATTCTTCTGTAACGATTATAGCAAAAATAAAGCAATTTTAACATAGAATAAAACGACTATTTTTGAACATTTTTATTTGAAAAAAGGACACATAATTTTACCAAAGACCCAAAATATGCCGTTTTTCTAAACAAATATGGACATTTTTCTTAACTTTGGCGTATTGCAATTTGAATTTTGCTGTGATAAAATATTTTTTGGTAATAATATTATTTGTGAGGTGGAAACTTAATGCTTACCGACAGTGCCTATTATTATCTCGGTATGCCGCGTTATACCGAAATTGATACCGCTCCGCCGGGGCAGTTTATGTTTGTTATAAGTGCGGGGCATTATAAGCCTTTAACCCTTTATGTTTTCAACTCTTACCACCCGAGCCGGCTTGATTATCAGATTTTATATGTTAAGCACGGTGCTATT
>JAKSUO010000182.1 GCA_024408895.1 Alphaproteobacteria bacterium
TTCGGTTGCCGGAAAAATCACCTTGGCAGAACAAGCAATGCGTGCAAATACGCCGATTATCAGTGCCATGGGAGCAGGCAATAAACTTGAACCGACCATGTTTAAAGTTGCAGATATTGCAAAAACAAAGGTTTGTCCGTTGGCAAAGGTTATGCGTCATGAATTGAAAAAACGTGGTATTAATCATTTGAAAGTGGTGTATTCGGAAGAAACGGCATTGAAACCGCAAAATGGCGAAGAAAATACAGATAAACGACAAACAACAGGCAGTGTATCTTTTGTGCCGTCGGTGATGGGGTTGATTATGGCCGGCGAAATCATTAAAGATTTGGTTGCCCGGGGTGATTAAAGACAGATTTTTTTAGATATGATATTTTTTTCTTGCATTTTAGACTAAGATGAGCGATAATGTATATGAAATAAATATGCATTATGTTAATAAAAATTAGGTTATAATTTTGAGCCTTTTTTCATATCCGAATTTTTTGGGATAAACTAATGCATATTCTCAGAAATAGTTTATTTCAAAAAAAATGAAAGTATATGAGAGAATCACTTAAATTAAGTGCCTTAACCATTGTAGCAATGGTAGGGTATTTCATTTTTGGTGCCAACATAATCACCGCGTTGGTGGTTACGTTGTTGGCAACAAGTTCCATCTTGCTCTTCTCCCAAAAAAATAAGGTGATGAGTAAGTATGGTGCGGCTGCAATAGTAATTGCAGCTGTTATCGTAGCATTTGGCAACATTTGGGCACTCAGTGTCCTTTTGTGCCAGATGGTTGGAATGATTATATTCATCAACCCGGATGATCTCCGAAAGGAGATAGACGAGGTTGAATGAAAATTAAGAAAACGTCAGATTACCCCTTAAAAGGTAGTTTGACGTTTTTTTTGTTCCTTAATGTGTATAAATAATGCTAAGATTTTGAAATGTTGCACCAATTATCGTATCATCAAACAGTTTTAAAAAATATTGAGGAACAGATGACGGAAAAAAATAACAAATTGGTCGTTTTGCAAGTGTTGCCTGAACTTAATCAGGGGGGCGTGGAACTTGGAACAATAGAAATTGCTTCCGCATTGCAGGCAAAAGGAATTGAAAATTATGTCGCCTCGGCCGGCGGAAGAATGGAACATCAACTGGAACGGTTGAAAGTTAAGCATTTCAAATTGTCACTAAAAACTAAAAACATTTTCAAAATGTATATTAATTCGTGGCGATTGACTAAAATTATCAAAAAATACGGCATAACCGTTGTGCACGCTCGTTCGCGCGCACCGGCGTGGAGCGCTTATTGGGCGGCAAAACGCTGTGGGGTGCATTTTATCACCACTTTTCACGGAACATACGGATTGGGACCGAACGGAATTAAAAAATTTTATAATCAGGTGATGACATACGGCGAGCGCGTGATTGCTATTTCAAACCATATCAAAGAGCATATTATTAAAAATTACGGAACTGATGAGGGCAAAATCAGATTGATCGCCCGATGCGTCAATATGGATAATTTTGATGTGGAAAACACAAGCTCAGAACGAATGATTAAATTTTTGGAAGCTAACAATATTCCTTCCGATAAGCCGATTATTACGCTTATTGGAAGACTGACAAATTGGAAAGGGCAGAAACTCTTAATTGAAGCATTGCAGAAAATTAAAGATAAGGACTTTTTCTGTTTGTTGGTCGGGGACGATCAAGGGCGTGTCAAATATACCGAAGAGTTGCATGATATGATTGAAAAATATGGTATGGCTGAACGTTTCGCATTTGTGCGTCATGCAGATGATGTGCCGGCGGTAATGATGGTTTCAGATGTGGTGCTATCTACTTCAATAGAGCCGGAAGCTTTCGGACGGATTGCTATTGAAGGGCAGGCCATGGGACGTGTGGTGGTTGCTTCTAATATAGGCGGTTCAAAAGAAACAGTGATTGACGGTGTGACCGGTAAACTTTTTGAAAGCAATAATCCGGATTCTTTGGCGGAAGCAATATGTTGGGCCTTGCAGCTTTCAAGC
>JAKSUO010000183.1 GCA_024408895.1 Alphaproteobacteria bacterium
AGACCGTCACGTTTCAGTAACACGCTTATTCGTAAAACCTCAGAATTTGTTATTAACGTACCAACAACCGCATTGGCAAAAGCCGTTGATTTATGTGGTGTTAAAAGCGGCCGGCAAGTCAACAAATTCAAACTCGCAAAATTAACTCCTGCACCTTGTTCCGTTGTTTCGGCGCCACAAATAAAAGAATCACCGGTTTCTCTGGAATGTAAAGTTAAAGACATAATATCCTACGGTTCACATGACATGTTCTTAGCCGAGGTTGTTGCTGTTAATGTTGATGATGCTTATATAAATGAACAAGCATTAGATTTATCAAAAGCCGGTTTATTGGCCTATGCGCATGGATTTTACTATGCTTTAGGCAAAAAAATCGGTAAATTCGGTTGGTCGGTAGAAAAAAAGTCAACCAAAAGAAAGCGTGCGGCTCGGTTATTGCAACAAAAAAGCGCCACACCAATATCTGCTTCTGCCCGAAAACACGGAAAAATCAAAAGAGAAAGCGGCAAAAATGAAAGATAATAAGTTGAATTTCAAAATAAATTATGCTTCTTTTCCGGTGTTTGAAACAAAAAACACCAATACGATACAATATCCGTTAATTTTATCTATTCCGCATAGCGGCAAATTTTTCCCGCCAAATTTCTTACAGCAGCTCAACAGCAATGAAGAGGTATTGCGCCACAATGAAGATATTTTTGTGGACGAGTTGTTACAAAAAGCGATTGATTTTGGGATTCCGGCCATAAAAATGCTGGTTTCAAGGATGTTTATAGATTTAAATCGCGATAGACTGGAATTGGATCCGGCAATGTTCTATAATTATCCCACAGACAAGGATGTTCTTTTTGATAAACACTGCCGAGTTGGTTTTGGTGTTGTCCATCGCATTAATTATAAACGTGAATTACTTTATAAAGGTCTTTTAGATTACCGCGAAGTTGAAGCGCGTCTTAAAAACGTTTATGATGTTTACCATAAGGAATTGCAAAAAATCATCAACAAGTGTTTAAAAAAATTTGGATTTTGTATGGTCTTGGATTGCCACTCCATGCCGTCAAAAATATGCTCCATTATAGATGACAGATCCGGCATAGACATTTGTATCGGCAATTTGTTCAGTCAGAGTTGCCCTCAAGAAATGAGTGATTTTTTAGCAGGTCAGTTTTGGAATAAAAACTATAATGTTGAGTTTAATTGCCCTTATTCCGGTGCTTACATCACGTTTAATTATTGTCAACCACGCAAACAAATGCACACTCTGCAACTGGAAATAAACCGTGCGCTTTATGCCGATGAAGATAAATTGCAACACAACGATAACTTCTGGAATGTCGCCGATGACATTAGCGATGCCATAATAAATTTTGCACAAAGTTTAGCAAGATAAATACTGATTTAGAGAATGTGAATATACCTAAAGCGATTAAAAATATTGAGAAAATAATCGCAAACAAATTTTCCAAAATTGATTACTAGAGATAAGACTTGATAATTTAAAAAATTCAATATATACTTCTTTTAGTTGGAAGTTATTTTGTCATTTTGCAATTATTGATTTTTGAATTATGGTGTATTGAGATTGTTCCTGCGTATTATAGTTATGGAAAAAGCTTTTGATGACTATACTTGTGGGTAGACCACATTACAATATATGAGTTTAGTTAATGACTTTTTTAAGTCCAGTATTAATCTTTTAACACTTTACAACCATGTTTACTCTTTGCTTTATCGGAGGTGCTATAGCTACAACTCTTGGTATTGTGTTAGCTTGTGATGATGGTAAGAATCACTCTGATGATTTATCTCAGTATGAGAGCGACCATCCTTACTCTTCTTGGGAGGAATCTCATCCTTATGACCCATAACGTCTTTGCATGCGGACTTTGGGTATATGGTAAAAATTAAAAAAACGGCCTACTCTCTTTGAAGAGTTGGCCGTTTTTTAGTAAGCAATTTTAATAGATATCCCCCAGTAAACTGGGGGTTCTATAGAAAAGGCTCTCTTTTG
>JAKSUO010000184.1 GCA_024408895.1 Alphaproteobacteria bacterium
CGCTATAAGCTTTACTGAACCCCGCGTCTAACGCGGGGTTTTCAGGATACAAAAACCCGCCGAAACAACACGGCGGGTAAAGGAAAACAAATGAAAATAAAATTTATTATAAAGAAAGAGGATTGCTTCGCACTGAAGAATGTGCCATACAAACAGAGGTACTCTCCTTTGCTTTAACCTTTGAAAATTCTTCAGGAAAGGCTTTTTTGAAATCTTCTTTAAAATTTTTTAGTTGCCCGTGCGGATGCTTAGAATAAGCAGCCATAATCATCAACAACATACCATCGGTGGATAAATCTTTACCAAAATCAGCATTGACCTTTGCCGTAGCGGCACGCATTTTAACAGCTGTTAAATCATCAGGTAATTTACGTTCTTCCAATGTACGATGCGAAGGTGACCCTTTTATAGCAACGCTGGCTAATTGCAAAAGTTTTTCTTTTGAGTGTTCTACAGCCCGTAAGGCGCTTAGAAATTTCTGCCCTAAAGTTTGTTTTTTTTCTTCAGTCATATCCGCCTCCATCATAATTATATTTTATAGCTTAATTATAGCATATTTTTTAGACGGTTGCAATACTTTTATTTAATGATCACGGTCAATAATATAACGTGCCAGTTTTTGCAAATTTTCACTTTTTTCTTTAAAATATCCGATTTCATTAACTGCTGAATCCACGAGATTTTTTGCTTTTTCGCGAGCCTTCCCGATGCCATAGTATGAAACAAAAGTGAACTTGCTCTGAGTGTCATCTTTATGCAAAGTTTTGCCGACAATTTCCTGATTCCCCTCCCGATCCAAAATATCATCGGCAATCTGAAACGCTTGACCAATTTTGCGGGCATATGAAATAATGATATTTCTTTCTTCCAAAGAAGCCATACCTAAAACAGCACCTGCTTCGCAAGCATAGCGCAACAAGCGACCGGTTTTCATTTCCTCTAAACGTGAAATAATAGCTTCATCGTCAGCTTTATTCCCCGTTTCCGAAGCATATATATCAAGTGTTTGTCCGCTGACCATTCCACCGAAAGCACCGGAAGCATCAGCCAAAAGTTGTATTAAAGTCAAACGAACTTCCGGCTTTATTATCAAGGAATCTGCTAAAAATCCAAAAGCATATGTTAGCAAACCGTCACCGGCTAAAATTGCCGTCGCTTCATCAAATTGTTTATGGCAAGTTGGTTTACCGCGCCGCAAATCATCATTATCCATTGCCGGCAAATCATCATGAATCAAAGAATAAGAATGTAACATTTCTATTGAGGCTGCTGCCGGAAAAGCCGTTTCATACTCCACTCCGAACAACTCAGCACATGCACACAACAAGTACGGACGCAATCGTTTTCCACCGTTCATAACCGAATATTTCATAGCATCAATAACTCTTTTTTCTGCGCCTTGCGACAACGGAAAACAAGCTTCCAAATCTTTATTGAATTTACGCGAAAATTCTAAAAGAATATTTTGAATATCCGACATTAATTTTCTTCTATTTTATCAAAAGGTTCCGTACTGATATGCCCTTCCGGAGATAAATTTATTTTTTCAATCTTCAGCTGAGCATTTTTTAATTTTTCTTCACAAAAATTTTTAAGCGCAGTTGCTTTTTCATACGCTTCAACGGCATCATCAAGTTTTATTTTACCAGCCTCAAGTTCACGTACAATATTTTCAAGCTGAGCGAGCGCGTCTTCAAATGTTATTTTACTAAAATCAAGCTGTTTCATTTCTTTTCTCCGTTTTTTCAGTTTAACGCACCAATAATATTTTACAATGATATTTTGTAACTTATTAAACATTTTACCTAAATCAGTATTGCAAAAAGTCATAAAGGCGGTACTTGACGAAACAAAAAATAATATATATAATTCAAGCATTGACTAACAAATTAAAGGCGTATAATGACAAAAATCACATGGAAACCGGGAACATTGTTATCACCAGTACCTCCGGCACTTATATCCTGCGG
>JAKSUO010000185.1 GCA_024408895.1 Alphaproteobacteria bacterium
GTCCAATTAAGCCAACATTTCCAATTCCAAATTTGAATAATGCAAAAAAAATTTTTAAGCTGAGGCCGTAAAGTAAAGGATGACAAATGCTAGTAACTTATTTGGTGTTGATTGTGCCGTTTTTAATTTTTGTGCGACCATTACAACGTAATGCGTATTTCGTGCTGTATTTTTCTTTGATGATATTGTCCGCATATGTTACAGAAACATATTATTTCAGAGTGCAGATGTTTTCGCATAAAGCATTTTTGTTGTTTTTGGTGTATCATCTTGTTTGCATAAATATCGCCGTTTTCATTGCATACGGTGCTGATAAACGAGCGGCTGTGCGCGGCAGTTGGCGTGTGCCGGAAGCTTATTTGCATACACTGGAATTTTTTGGGGGATGGATAGGGGCTTTTGCGGCGCAAAAGTTCTTTCGCCATAAAACAAAGAAAAAAAGTTATCGGGCGATGTTTTGGTTGATGCTTGTTTTACAAGGCGCGGCCGTTTATATTATTTTGCGTTATTTAGGTTTAATTTAGCGGGAGGTTGTGATGAAATTCGGATTATCTTTGTTAGTTTTAAGTAATGTTCTGGCAAATGCGGTAATGGCCGAGCCACTGTTGCTTAAAGCGGATGATAATACATTGTCGCTCAGTATATATAATCAAAATTTGGCTTTGGTAAAAGATACCCGTTCGGCTGATTTGAAGTCCGGTGTTAATGAAGTGATTTTTGATGGTGTTGCTCAACGTATTCAATCGGAAACAGCCATTATTTACGGAGAAGGAATTAAAGTAAATGAGCAAAATTACAGCTATAATCTGATGTCTTATGACAACTTTTTGAAACAATTTATCGGTAAAGAAGTTATGGCTGTTCGTCAAAATCCGGAAGACGGCAAAAATATATACGAGCGCGCCAGATTAATCGGTACTAACGGATCACAACCGATTTTACAAACCGAATACGGTGTTGACGCTGCTTATCCGGGACGAATTGTGTTTAATGTTGTGCCGGCAAACTTGAGTAACACTCCGATTTTAACGGCAAAGCTGAGCGCTCAAAATTCCGGTAATAAAACTCTGAACTTAGCTTATCTGACCGACGGATTAAGTTGGAAAACCGATTATGTGGCAAAAGTCAGTAGTCCGAACAAGTTGAATTTGACCGGTTGGGTGACCATTAATAACGAATCAGGCATAGATTATAATAATGCCAAAATTCAGCTTATTGCCGGTGATGTGAACGTGGTTTATAACAGTTTTAGAGGGCGCGGTATGGTTATGATGGCAAAGGCCGCCGCATCATTTGATGGTGTAATGGAAGCAAATAATTCTATTGAACCGGAAACCGTGAACAGTTATGAATTATATACTTTGCCGACCATTACAACTATTAAAGATCATCAAAATAAGCAAATTGCATTGATTGAAAAAGTTGATGTCAGTTATGAAAAGGAATTTAATATTCATTCACCGTTTTATTTTGGCGACATAACACAATCGGAGTTTGAAAAAATTCATCCGTCCGTTACGTATGTGATGAAAAATGAAACAGCCGCTAATTTGGGAATTCCATTGCCGGCCGGAATTGTGCGTTTTTATCAAAACGATAAGAACGGTAACTTGCAATTTATCGGCTCAAGCCATATTAACAATACGGCAAAAGAAGATACTTTGCGCTTAAATTTGGGAGAGGCGTTTAATGTTTCTGCCAGTGGTAAAGTGACTAAAATTAAGGAAAAAGAATTAAGTCGCCAACAGAAAAAAAATATGTGCAATTTGGTGAAAACACTGCTGACATACGATGTTGCTGTTACGATTAATAATGCCGAAGATAAGGATTCAAAAGGTGTTGGTGCTAATGAACTTATCAAGATTATTTCTCGCTATTTAGATTTAAAAGATACCACGATTGTTTTAAATGATTATGCTGATGAAAATATGCGTCATGTTAA
>JAKSUO010000186.1 GCA_024408895.1 Alphaproteobacteria bacterium
AGCATGCGTTCTTCCGGACTGTTTAACTTTTTCTAATTTATTGATAATGCCGTCCAAAGTGTATGGAATTTCCGGCACCAAACAAATATCGGCAAAACCGGCGAGAGCGGCACGCATAGCCAAGTGTCCGGCATCACGTCCCATAACTTCCAAAATCAATGCCCGATGGTGAGAACGTGCGGTCATCGTCAAATCATCTACGGCTTGTGTGCAAACTTCGCAAGCAGTATCAAAGCCGACGGAATAATCGGTTAAAGGCGTGTCATTATCAATTGTTTTGGGAATACCGATCATTTTTACTCCGGCTGTTTTGCAATAATTGCTGACAATATCCATACTTCCGTCGCCACCGACAACAACAACGGCATCCAACCCAAGTTCGCGTACACCATTACCGAAACGTGCGGCAATTTCTTCCTGCGATTCTTTCTTTACCCCGGTATTGAGCGAGCCTAAATAAGAACCGGACAGTCTAGGCCACGGCGATTCTGAAAAATTAGCCACTGTCAGAATTTCGTAAGACAATGGACGATTCGTTAAACCGTCAGTACCATCATGAATACCATACACGATCCATCCGAGTTTAGAAGCCGCATTTACAACCGACATAATGACGGCATTAAGACCGGCGCAATCCCCGCCGCTTGTTAGGATTCCTATTTTTTTTATATCACTCATTCAATACCCCGTTATTTTAATATTGCATTTATTTTAAAAATGATGTATATTCATAGCAACTTTGGAAAAAAAATCCACTAAAAAATGAAGTTTTTGACACTTTATTTTCTTGAAAGGACTGATTAAATAAATGATGAATGAAAAGACGGCTAAATTGCAACTTTTGCTTTGTGAGTTGAAATTGGAACAAAGACACGTAAATACGGATATGAGCCGCTTACTTAAACAAGGAAAAACGGTTGATTTTTTTCAGGCGAGACGTTTGAATACGATAAAAACCGGGTTGTCAAAAAAGATAAATAAAGTGCAGGAAAGTATTGATCCGAATATTATCGCCTAAAAGGTAAATTTTTGCTTGCAAAATAAAAAAGTGTATGCTAAAAAAACTGCAATTTGTTAATATTAGAGAAATCGGAAAGGGGTGATTTAAGTGGTACAAGTTACGGTTATCGGGAATGACGTTAACCAATCTTTGAAAATCTTGAAAAAGAAAATGCAAAGAGAAGGAATTTTCCGTGAAATGAAACTGCGCCGTTGTCATGAAAAAAACAGCGAAAAGAAAGCGCGTCGTAAGGCCGAAGCTGTTCGCCGTGCACGTAAGCAAATGCGCAAACGCTTAGATACCGAAGGTTTCTAGTTTAAGACACCTTTCTGAAAATAGAAAAAAATAAAGAAGCTCGCTATATGCGGGCTTTTTTGTTATGCGGTTGCTGATATATTGACAAATACAATAATTTGTTATATAATTAAAATGCTTTGTAAGGGATTATGTAAAATTATTAGGATATAAATTGTTGATTAGAGAGTTCTGCTTGAATAATCGATTGTTAATGTCTGAAAATTTGAAGATTCGTTATAAGGTGTTATTCGTTAACTTACAATATTTGTCTGTTAAAATCTCCGGAATAACTACATTTTTAATTACGATGACATTGGGGATTGTGTTGTCAAAAATTTCAAAAAATTTATGAAAAGTTTTAAAAATTTTTGGGAAAAAGCAGTAAAGCTTTTTAAAGGTGTTGGAATTTGCATTTATGCGCTTCTTGTATCTGTAATTATTGCCTGTACCCTGGCGCATGCCTCCCAACCATGTTACGTTTCCTATCAGCGGACGGTCAGCGTATGAGAAACAGTTGGTCACCAGGCAATCATCGGCCTCACCAATGATGCCACCGCAGGTGCTGGACTCGAACGCCAGATTTGTCGATGCGTTGAGGCAGTTATTGATGGTC
>JAKSUO010000187.1 GCA_024408895.1 Alphaproteobacteria bacterium
CGAAGATACCGCCGAAGATATGGAGGAAGAGGTTATTGCCGAGCCGAAAACAGAGGAGGCCGATGCCTAGTCTTAAATAAAGGAACGTTCTTGCAGAAAACCCCGCATTTATGCGGGGTTTAATATTTAGGGGCAGATTAATGATGTTCAGCACTGGGGATTTTGTTCAGCCGCAAGATTCGTTGTTATGATTATGTCGTTTGTGCTATGGAATACCTACAAAATAGATGCAATTATTCTTAACTAAACTTTAGCCTTTTTATGATAAGAACGAAACAAAATAACAATAAGGAGACTAAAATATGAAAAAAAGTATATTGTTGATTGCAATGGGCGGTGTTTTAGCGGTAACCGGTGCGCAAGCAGGAGAGTATGTACCGTATGTCGGATTTGATTATGTGAACAGAACGCTGAATGTGGGAGATGTATATCCGGATAATTATAATATAGGTAATATCAATGCCGGTGTTAAATTTACTGATTTCGGTTCTTTTGAACTGTTTGCGGAACGTTCTATGCGTGAGAAAAAATCATTCTCTGAAAATACGGCGCGTGGCCGTCTGTATAGCTATGGCGCAGATTTTTTGTTGAATGGTTATAATTTTAGCGAAGGCGCAATTTTGGGGTCAATCGGCTACGGACGTGTCAGCACTAAATTAAAATATAATGGTCATAAAAGTAAAGATACAGGAAATACTTTGCGTTTAGGTTTAGGCGGTGAGCTTAATCCAACACCGGATTGGGGGTTCCGAGCTATGTATCGCTATTCCATATCAGACAGTGATGCTTTTGCGAATTCCAAAGAATTTTCAATTGGTGCCCGTTATTATTTCTATTAATCTTTCAAAAAAAAATATGAAAAAACCGCGCGAACTTTTTGTTCGAGCGGTTTTTTCATAACTAATTAACTATACGAAGAAAACGTTTTTTGTCCCGATAATCTTCATACAGTAATATAACTGTGTGTAAAACGATTAAACCTAACTCAATAGGCCATAATTTTAATAAAAAATACGTCAGACTGAGAGTAGATTCAAATACTAACGATAACATCGTCAGAAAAGCCAGAGCAAGCGCAATACAACCGATTACGACTCTGAAAGATGAAATAGAATTGCGCATTTTCATATCAAATTTTAATAATTTTCATCATAATTAAACATTGTCACTATGATACCAAAAAAAAGTCTAAAAGTCATTAAAAAATAAAAATTTTAGATAATTTTGACAAGAATTATTTTTGTTTAACCGGTAGATAAACTGTAAAAGTATTTCCTTTATAAGAAGTTGATGAAACGGTTAAATTGCCGCGGTGATGTACGATAATCTGTTTGGCAATTGCCAATCCGAGTCCGGTTCCCTTTATTTTCATATCTTTATGGATTTGCATTCGGTAAAATTTTTCGGTTAATCTTACTAAATCTTCCTTGTTAATTTTCGGACCTTTGTTGTTGATGGCGATACTGACGGCTTTTCCTGGCGCAACATTTTGTCCCGGTTTTGCCGGAATTTGTGTTACGGTTCGGAGTTCAACGGTTACTTCTGAATTTTTCTGAGCATATTTTATGGCATTATCCAGAAGATTTTGCAGAATTTGATGAATTTGCTGATTATCACCGGTGATTTTCGGAATGCGATTAAATTCGGAAATTTTAAGGTTAACTGAATTGTTAAAGGCTTTAATTTTTAATGCTTGTGTCACATCATCAATCACTTCATGAATATCAACTTTGTCTTTTAGTTCTTTGTCCTGTGACATTTCCAAGCGCGATAAGGATAATAAATCTTCAATTAAAGATGACATATACTCTGCCTGTTCTTTCATAATAGCTAGGAATGCGTCACGAGCATCTTCATCATCACGAGCCGATG
>JAKSUO010000188.1 GCA_024408895.1 Alphaproteobacteria bacterium
AGAATCCGACGAGCCGCGGAGCCGCTCAAGAAGCAGAAGAATATGTTGGCAAGTATAATCCGACGTTTTTTACGATTATTTCAAAGAAATCCGATAAAAACAAACTGTTCGTTCGAGAAGCGCAACAAGGCAGAAAGTTCCGCATAAGGTTTAGCACAGACGCAAACAATGACTTTTTCTCTAGAGAAAAATATCCCGGAACCTATCTGCTCTCACGCGACGGAGCGACCTGCGAGGATCATGTTGTTCATTTGCATAACGGCATAGCAACCCTTAATGTTGAATTGCCGGATAATGCCAATGTTGGTGATGTATATCGGTATAGTTTTGAAGTGACCGATACAAATATCGACCGGGTATTTTCTAATGAATTCGAGATTCGTGTGATAGAACAGCAAGATACTGCTGGAGGACCAGGCGGTCGGACACCCCCCAGTGGTGGTAATAAAGACAAAACCGTCCCCGGACCTGCCGGTATCTCTCTTCCAAATGTTTTTGAAATCGGCAAAGATGAGTGGGACAAGCACGGATTTACAAAAGAATCGGCGCTTGATGTTAAAGAAATTGATGGCGCATATGACTTCTATGTAAATATGGATAATATCCATCTGCAGTCAGAAATCAAGCCGATTTCCAAGAACGAGGGTAAGATGAAATTACTTAAGGCAAGATATAAGTATTCAATGGTTCTGATTGGTCTCGGGGTTCTTGGTTATTATGATGCTCATAAAAACGACGAAAATGCAGAAACAGATACCACGCCCGCAGAAATGATTAGGAAAGTATCCGATATGCTTTCCCCGGTTTTATTGCCCATGATCGATGTTATGGGCGATGATATGGATGATATTATAAGTTGAAAAAATAGAGAGCCTATGGTAATTGTACTATAGGCTCTCTAAGATGTATTGATAGTATACTGCATTTTGCATTATCACAAGCGGTTATGTACCACTATTAGCATCCGTCGCAAATACTATCTAATTTTTTGTATCAAATGACAAGCTATCGTTACCTCGGGTTTAGCAATCGTAACAACGGGTTCGGTAATCGTAACCACGAGTATAAATCGTTACATGGGGTTATGCCAATCAAATAAAATCGCCGTTTTTCCAGTAAAAATTAAAAATCTCCCGGAACGCATATCGTAACCGGGAGTTTAAGAAAACGCTGAAATATCAAGATTTTTGCATAAAGAAATCGCACCATAACATCAATACTCATCGTATCAATATTATAGTGCGATTATGGTGGAGAATAGCAGACTCGAACTGCTGACCTCTCGCGTGTGAGGCGAGCGCTCTAACCGGCTGAGCTAATTCTCCGTTTGAGTGTATTATAGCACCTGCCGCGGAGTTTTTCAAGCCAAATTTACCGATTACAGGCACGCAAGCCGATAATTTGTATTGCTGCCGTTTTTTCGCGCTTTTTCATGCTGCAAAATGCCGATTTGATTTACTGTGTCAAGGATATCGGCCTTTGTGTCCGCGTATTACGGACAATTGTATAAATGCACAAAAATTGCCCGGATTGCAAAGAATATTTGTAAATGCGAGTTTGCATTTTTGCGATAAATTCTGTTGACGACACCGTACACGAATGCTAAAATATTTCTTATAATTTTGCAGAAGGAGTCAGGAAAATGAAGAAGGTAAAAGTCCTGATCGGAAACTACGGCAGCGGCAAAAGCGAGCTTGCACTCAACTTTGCAATGCAGGCCGCCGAGAGGGGAGACAGAACAGAGCTTCTCGACCTCGATATGGTCAATACGTATTTCCGACTCACCGAGCGCGGCAAGATGGTCGAGCAGAAGGAGATAAGACTTGTTTCTCCGAAT
>JAKSUO010000189.1 GCA_024408895.1 Alphaproteobacteria bacterium
TTATCCATAAATAAACGATCAATCAATAACCACAAAATTTTGCCGCAAATTTGCAGGAAAGCAATCAGATTTTTATACAAAGAAGTAAATAATCCGAGATTTTGGATGTTTTGTTTTTCGTAAAAATACGACAATTTATGTAACGGGTTGAAAAAACATAACAACACAAAAAACACCGATACACCGATAATACTGATGTGGTAATCATAAAAATAATATAACAAACTTGCCACAAACAGCATCATTTCCGCAGTAACCAAATGTTGTGTCGGCATTTGGCTGAACCGCAAAAGCTTTGTGCGCTTTGAGAGAAATAAAATTTGACGTAATACAGCGGATAATGACAGCGTGAACAAAACCGCGAAAGCCCAAATATAATATCTGTTGGCGTTATTATACAGATTTGCCAATGTCATTGATAATGAGATAACAGCGGAAAATATGATTAAAAACGCGCCCAACAGCGGATATTTGTTTTCTTTTTTAATGGCCATAAATTGCGAAACAAGCGGCCGGCGATTGAAATAATAGTGCAGCAAATATAACCCTCCGCTTAAAATATACATACCCAAAAACAGAGAGGTAAACCATGCAGACCAAACAAAACCGTTAAATTTTAACAGTTCAACAAATAACGCCCAAAACATAAGTTGCCAATAGATGATTTTAGCTTTGTAGCAATCAATGACCAGACTGCCGCAAAACCCGAAAATCAGTGTTAAAATGCATAATACGTTCAAATATGGTAAGAAATATGCAGATTCTCGCCACAATATATTAAACTTTAACAAGAGTATTAGTGCAGTCAAAGGGGCTGATAAAAATAAAATTTCTAACAGTCTGTGAAGACGAATATTTTTGAGTGATAAAATTCCGATATGAAAAGTGAAAAAGCCGAATTTCATAAAAACGGCCGTTAGACCGAAAACGGCAAGGAAATCTGCGTGAAAACCAGATTTTTTATAAGTCAGAATCTGCCGAATATCCAAAGAATCAACCAAGCTGTTCATAATTGCTACCACCATAAATAAAATCATATCGGCAGCCATATTCATTAAGGTATAATTCCTGCTCGCTTCGTTGTTTTTAATAATCAGAACGGACAATATATCGGCAATAAAGACAGCAGATAACAGCTGCACAAAATTATTGCTGGTAATCATTGCGGTGAGAATTGCCAAATTAAATGCTAAGAAAGCGACCGTAGAACTTCTTTTTTCTTCATAGTGGAAAATTTGAATATGCAAAACGCTTAAAAGCGTTACAATAAAAAAAGGCAGTATAATGCCGTAATTATAAGGATTTGAGATGATGTCAAAATTTATATTTCCGCTTGGAGAACTGTTCCATATAAAAGAAAAAGTCTGGTTATCGCCCGATAACCAGCTGTTACAAAAGTTTCCAAAAATTAAGAACAAGGCGACAAAAGCAACAAAAGACAACAGTCTATCAGTTTTTACACTCACTTTGATACTACTGAAAATGCCTGTCATAAACAACAGAAAAGTTGTATAAGCAATCATTTTTAGCCTTATAATTATGAAATAATGAGGTTATTGACATCCTTTACGATACGAACCGGCACCATATATTCTCTCTCTACGTCATCGCCCTCAATTTCAACAACCAGCAATTCTGTAACAGATTTTAGAGGCGAACGTGCGGCGGCATCAATACTTCTGAAAGCAACGGAACTTTCCTGTGAACGATAGAGCAAAGCTACTTCCCCGCCATCATAAATAAAACGAGGATTTTCCGGACCGCCGATTCGGCTTTCCATCATAATCATAATTTCACCCTTAGCATTTTGCA
>JAKSUO010000019.1 GCA_024408895.1 Alphaproteobacteria bacterium
AATGCGCGCAGATTGGCGGTCAGAACTTTCTGTGTGATATCCCCTAACTCTTTTTTTATTTCACTAAAGCGTTTCGTTCCATCCATAAGTTCTTGAATAATCATAATTTTCCAACGGTCGCCCATTGTTTTTAGTGCCATTTCAACCAAATTTTCCGGCATTTCAATCATAAAAACACTCCTTCTAATACGAACTATACAAAAACATAATATAGAAAAGGCAAGTTTGCAAGAATATTTTTATTTTATACAGTGCAATCTTTAAATTCCGAACTTTGGTATTATTTTGAGGATAAAGGAGAGAAAAATGCGAAGAATTTTTTTGTTTGCCGGCTATGATAATAATATGAAGGTTCAGGACTATGTCGTGTATATGGTAAAAAAACTGGCACAGCTTGGCGATGTGTACTATTTGGCAAACGGCAAAATGCCGTCGGATGAATTATTTAAAATTGCGCCTTATACAAGACGTTTATACACAAAGGAGCACTCATTACGGGATTTTGGCTCATGGCACTTTTTGATTAAAGAAATAGGTTGGGAAAAACAGGCCGGTTATGACGAGGTTATATTTTGCAATGATAGTGTATACGGTCCTTTTTTTGATTTAAGACAGATTTTTTCGCAGATGGAGCGTAGAGGCTATGATTTTTGGTCAATGACGTCTGATTACACATACAAATATCATCTGCATCGCTATTTTATGGTGTTTACAAAAGATGTGGTAAAAAATTCTAAATTTCAGGCATTTTGGGATAATATCAAAAATTGTGCGAATTTACAAAATTGCGAATACGAACTTTCGGAACTGCTTGCCGAACAGGGTTTTGTCGGTAACAGCTACATTCGCAGTTATAAGCAGAGCAATGTTCTGCAAGAAAGTAGCAAGTTATTATCCGAATATCCGGTGCCTTTTGTGAAAATTAAAAGCTTTTTGCCAAAGAACGAATATACGGCCGGTAGCGGATTCGGTTTAAAATGTAAAATTCGTTTGCATACCGATTATAACACAGCATTAATAAATCGGCATATTGCCACCGGACATTATCCGCAGACGCTCGGACAACGTTTGGTGTCTTTTTCGGGTGTTTAATCGGCCGTCCACGCATTTTTAATATGGCGTATATCAAAAGGCAAAGCAATCAGCACGGCATCAAATTGAATATCATCGTTTTTGTATTGCGGATGCAATTTAATAAAGCTTTGCGCACCGCGAATAATGCGTTGTTGCTGTGTGCGACTTATAGCGTAGGCGGCTTTTTCGGTGGTTTGTCGTTGCTTGATTTCCATAAAAACAAGAGTGTGCTGTTTGTGACAAATTAAATCTATTTCGCCGGCTTTTGTTCCGCGACCTGTGATATAATTGCGTCCGATAATACGATATCCGTGGCACAGCATATAAAGCGTGGCCAGCAATTCCGCAAATTTTCCCCGACGATAATTATTCATTTTTCAACTCAAGAGCCAGTGCATAAATTTCGTTTTTGTTAAGATTATATTCAGCGCAGATTTCTTTAACCGCTGTTTTTAAGGATGTTTCTTTCAGTCGGCAGCGTAAAACATTGCGTATATCATCCATATTCACAGTTTTTGCCACGGGTGGCGCGACCATCACAACAAATTCACCGCGTGGTTCATTTTGTGTAAAATGGGCAATTAGTTCTACGGCAGAGCCGCTGACAGTTTCCTCATACATTTTTGTTAGCTCGCGACAAACTGCTATTTCACGCTGAGCATATATCTCGGCCATTTGCGTCAGTGTTTTTAACAAGCGAGGTGCTGTTTCATAAAAAACAAGGGTTGTGTCAATATCTTTTAACTCGCTTAATAAATCGGCCCGCGCTTTATCTTTATTCGGAATAAATCCGGCAAACATAAAACGGTTGGTCGGCAGGCCCGAAAGCTGCAAGGCAGTGATAACCGCACAAGCACCGGGAATTGCCGTTACATAAACATTTTGCATGCGGCATTGACGCACCAACTTATATCCCGGATCTGAAATTAATGGCGAACCGGCATCGCTGATTAATGCGACAGAGTGATTTTGATTAATTAAATCAATCAACTCTTGTGCTTTTTCTTCTTCACAATGGTCTTCGTATTTGATAAATTTTTTGCCGAGCGATAAACCAAGCAGTGTGAACAATTTTTTGGCGATTCGCGTGTCTTCGCAAGCAATTATTTCAGCCTCATTGAGAATCTGTGTGGCATGTGCCGAAATATCCTGCAAATTGCCGATTGGAGTGGCGATAATGTATAAACCGTTTCTTAACATCTTTCTAAACTTTGACTTTACAAAAAAATTATTTGGATTATTAATAAGGTATTGTTTGTCATTTTAAGGAAAATTGCAAGTGTTAAAAAAATTTGGTACAATATTATGTTATTTTTTTATTGTCGGATGTACATGGATGCAAAGGTATTCCTCGCCGTCATATTATAATTACGAAAATAATTCGGGGATTTCCGAAAATATCACCGGTTCAACGGATTACTCACAGGTTGATTTAGGAAACAGCGAAAGTTTTCGTGTGGCAATGTTGTTACCGCTGAGCGGCAATGTTGCTTCCATGGGGCAAAGTATGAAAAATGCGGCAACAATGGCTATCGGGGACATCAATAATAATAATTTGGTGGTACAATTTTATGATACCAAAGGCACGACCGGTGGGGCGCGTGTTGCTGTTGAAAATGCAATCAGCGCCGGCAGTGATTTGATTCTAGGTCCGCTAATGGCAGATGAAGTATCAGCTGTCAGTGATGTTGCCAAATCAAAAGATATTCCGGTGATTTCTTTTTCAACTTCTCCTTTGGTGTTGCAAGAAGGCGTATATACGCTCGGGTTGTTGAGCGAACAGCAAATTGAAAGAATTGTTCACTATGCCGTGGGGCAGGGACGTCATCGGTTGGCTGCCGTATTGCCAAACAATCAAAGCGGTGAAAATATGCTTAAATCGTATATAAAAGCTGCCAAGGCGAATGGGGCTCAGGTTACTAAGGTTGGTTTTTATGCACCGGAAACAATGGAATTTACCGGTTTGGTTACTTCTATGCAGGGCGGTGATAAAACCGACCCCGGTTTTGATGCATTGCTGATTCCTGAATATGGAAATCGCTTGAAAGCCATATCTTCCATGTTCAGTTATTATGATGTTGCAGCGCCGGACGTTTTGTTTATGGGAACATCGGTGTGGGCAAATACAGGGTTGAGTAAAGAAACAGAGTTGTATGGTGCGGTTTATCCGGTAATGTCCATTAAACAGCGTAATCGTTTTGCCGAAAACTATCAGGAATTGTTCGGCGAGCGCCCGAACGGATTGAGTATATTTGCCTATGATGCGGTGGCATTAGCCTCGTCTTTGTCGCGCAAAAACAAATCGCTTATGAAAGAAGAAATTACCCGTCCGGATGGTTATTATGGTATGAGCGGGCTTTTCCGTGTGTTGCCGAGTGGTCGGAGCGAACACGGTTTGGATGTTGTTAAAGTAACATCCGGTGGGGAAAGTATGGTTGAAAGTGCACCGCAAAAGTTTTATGGCAGCCATTCCGCTTATGATGAATACAGCGTGGGTGGTTATGTAAGTATGCCGTTAGTTTACGGACAAAGTCCGGAGAATGTGCAAAATATTCTGAGTAACTTGTAATTTTTACGATAAGTTGATTTTTTTGCTTGCAAAATAAGGATATTTGCTCAATATATAGTCAGTTTATGAAGGACTTGGGGTTGTGGTTTCGCCAACTCGGTCAGGTTCGGAAGAAAGCAGCCGTAACGATGACGGCAAGGTCCAAGTTCCTTCGCCTCAAATAAAGTGGTGAGTATGGTACAAGAAACGGAAAATACGCAATATATAGCATTAGCTCGCAAATATCGTCCGCAGACATTTGAAGATTTGCTCGGACAAGATGCGCTCGTGCAAACATTAACCAATGCCATTAAAAATAATCGCTTGCACCATGCTTATATTCTAACGGGGATTCGCGGTGTCGGCAAAACGACAACAGCCAGATTAATCGCCAGAGCCATAAATTGTATCGGTTTGGACGGCCAAGGCGGACCGACAATACATCCGTGCGGAGAATGTGAAAATTGCAAGGCAATTGCCGCTGACAGACATATAGATGTGATTGAATTAGATGCCGCATCAAAAACCGGCGTTGATGATATGCGCGAAATTTTGGACAGTGTCCGCTATAAGCCGGTTAGCGCACGCTATAAAGTATATATCATTGATGAAGTTCACATGCTTTCCAAAAGTGCATTTAATGCTTTGTTAAAAACGTTGGAAGAACCGCCGGCACATGTTAAATTTATTTTTGCCACTACTGAAATTCGCAAAGTTCCGGTAACTATCTTATCGCGCTGTCAACGCTTTGATTTACAACGTTTGAGCATTGAAACGCTTATGACATTGTTCAAAAAAATAACAGCGGCCGAAAATATAGAATTTGAAGAAGAAGCATTACTTTTGGTCGCGCGTGCGGCGGAAGGCTCTGCGCGTGACGGACTTTCAATGTTGGATCAGGCTATTGTTTTGGGAAACGGCTCTATAAAGGCTGACACTGTCAAAAATATGCTGGGTTTGGCAGACAGACAACAAACGATGTTGTTGTATGAAAAACTCTTGGAAGGCGATATGGGCGCTGTGATGAGTAATTTGCAAAATCTTTACACAAACGGCTCAGCCCCAACAGTAATCTTGCAGGATTTAGTTGATATCACACACCTTTTGGCGAAAGTTAAAATTGTTCCTGACTTTATCAATGATGCATCTTTGAGCGAAAATGACAGAGAAATGTGCAAAAAACTGAACGCAGCTCCGATTAATATTTTATCTAAAATGTGGCAAATGCTGATTAAGGGGCTGAGTGAAATCCAATATGCGGCGGTGCAGATTGATGCGTTAGAAATGATATTGATGCGGATAGCTTATTCCGCTAACTTACCAAGTCCATCAGATTTGCTGAAGGAATTAAAAAAAAAATCCGGACTGACGAATAAGCCGGGAAATACCACGGATACAGAGGCGGACGATGCCTTGTCTTCAAAAGATGAAAGTGCTTCCGAATTGATTATTGAAAGCACTGCCGAATTGCTTAAATTGATGACGGCTAAAAAACAACCGATTCTGTTGTTCGCGGTTAAAAATGATATGTCGTTTAAGCAGTTTTCAAACGGTTATATGCACATAGCGTTATCTGAAAAGGCCGATAAAAATTTAATTGCTGACTTGCGGGCTTTTTTGCTTAAAGAAACCGGAAAAAATTGGCAAATTGATATTGATTATGAACCGCTGGGTGAAACTTTGGCTTTTTTGGAATCCGAAGAATTAAACCAGAATAAGAAAAATATCTCTGAATATCCGCTTGTAAAAGCTATACTTAGCGAATTTAACGGTGCTAAAATAGAAACAATCATTCGCAAAAGCATTGAAGATGCCGAAGATGAACAGACCGCAGAATTCAATGTTGATGCAACCATAAACAATAATACTTATGAGGAGGAATAAACAATGCTTAATATTCAAGGAATAATTAAACAAGCACAACAAATGCAACACAAAATGAAAGAAACACAGGAAAAACTGGGTTTGGAAGAAAAAGAAGGCTCAAGCGGCGGTAATATGGTTAAAGTCGTTTTGAACGGTAAGTCCGAAATGAAAAGCATCAATATTGATAAATCTTTGCTGAATGAGGAAGATGTTTCTGTTTTAGAAGATTTGATTGTGGCGGCATATAATGATGCCCACCAAAAAATTGACGCCATGATGGAAGAAGGTATGAAAGAAGCCACCAACGGTGTCGGTTTAGGCGGTTTGAAACTTCCGTTTTAGGTAGTTGGAATTGCAAGACAATACAATAGAAAATTTGATAAAAACGGTAGCAAAATTGCCGGCATTGGGGACACGCTCGGCACGGCGGATTGTTTTGCAACTGATTAAGAAAAAAGATTCCCAAATGCTACCGTTGATACAAGCTTTGCAAAATGTGGCGGATAATATTCGCGTTTGTCCGGTTTGCGGCAATTTTGATACCGATGAGCCATGTCATATATGCAACGACTTGTCGCGTGAGCAAGAAACGGTTTGCGTGGTGCGTGATGTGGCAGATTTATGGGCTATGGAACGTGTTGGCTTGTATAAAGGACAATATCATGTTTTGGGCGGCATTTTATCGGCACTTGACGGTATAACGCCGGAGGACTTAAACATGGAAAGTTTGTTTTTAAGATTAAAACAAAATATAATAAAAGAAGTTATTCTGGCGTTGCCGGCAACGATAGACGGACAAATAACAGCGCATTATATGCTGTCACGCCTAAAAGAATATCCCGTTAAAGTGACAACTCTGGCGCAAGGGCTTCCTTTGGGCGCAGAATTGGATTATATGGATGATGGAACCATTCAATTGGCATTGTCGGCACGCAAAGAGATATAGTTTTTCGCGGTATCGTCAAGAAAATCACGAACATCTTTTTTTAGTTTAGAGTTGGCATAAGGGTAGTTTGATATACTCATCCACTTTATTAAACTACCGTATGCGCCGACCGGTACATTCATTTTTTTGAATTCTGAACGCAGTGCTTTAGCCAATTCTAATTTTCCGGAAAGTTTTTCGTTATCCGAATACTTGCTGGTTTGAGAACCAGCGCGATTAAAACGATATAAGTATAGTTCTTCCTCTGTATAACTGATACGTTCGGCTTTTAAAAGTGCCATAACCGTAAAGTATGAATCATCATAATATGTATGGGCGGCAAAATGCAAATTGTTTTTCTTTATTAAATCTGTACGGATAAATTTATTCCACGCAAACAAAAGTGTAATTTGGAAAATATTGTCAATAATATGTCTGGATGAAAAAATTTTTAAATTATGGTTTTTGAAGTATAATCTCTTTAGTACCGCTACATATTCAAATTGCTGTATTTTATCGTTGAAACCTTTCGCTTGAAACATAAAAACATCTAAATTATCTCTTTCGGCGCGTTTATAAGATATTTCCAATGCCCGCGGCTCAAGAGCGTCATCAGAGTCTATAACCAGAGTGTATTTTCCGCGTATGTGCTTTAAGCCTTCGTTTCTGGTTGCGGCGGCACCGGAATTATTTTTGTTTTTGTAGGCGCGAATTCGCTTATCCTGTTTGGCGTACTTATCAATAATTTCTTGCGAGCGGTCGGTTGAAGCATCATTAACAATAATAAATTCAAAATCGGAAAAGTTTTGCGTAAGAACACTTGTGATATTCTGATCAAGATATTTTTCGCAGTTGTAAACCGCCATAACAACGGAAACTGCCGGACGGTGTGAGGTGGATATTGCAAATATTCCCCAACCGAGAAGCAATAAAACAAGAAAACTACATAGTACACGAAGAAATATTTTCATTATATCATTGTTCTCCCGAAACAGAATTTGCTTTTAAAATATAGTTTTTCTCGGTGTCGTAAAGAAAATCTTCTATGTTCTTTTTGATTTCACTATTATCATTAGGATTGTCATCTCTCATCCATCTGAACATGCCGCGATATGCGCCGACCGGCACATTCATTTTTTTGAATTCTGAACGCAGTGCTTTAGCTAATTCCAATTTTCCGTATAGCTTTTGTTCATCCGAATATTTATTGGTTTGAGAACCCTCGCGATTAAAACGATATATGTAAAGTTTTTTCTCGGTATAGCTGACACGCTTGGCTTTCAGAAGTGCCATTACCGAAAAGTAGGAATCGTCATAATATGTATGTGCTGCAAAATGCAAATTGTTATTTTTAATTAAATCTGTACGGATAAATTTATTCCACGCAAACAATAAGGTTACTTGGAATAAATTATCAATGAACTGCGGATATGCAAAGTATTTTTCTTCTAAGCCGTTAAAAAAAATGTTATCAAATGCCATCACATCCTTAAATTGTTGCTTTTTTTCATCAAAACCCTTCGGTTGAAACATAAAAACGTCCAAATTGTCTTTTTCGGCGCGTTTATAAGATATTTCCAATGCCCGCGGCTCAAGAGCGTCATCAGAGTCTATAACCAGAGTGTATTTTCCGCGTATGTGCTTTAAGCCTTCGTTTCTGGTTGCGGCGGCACCGGAATTATTTTTGTTTTTGTAGGCGCGAATTCGCTTATCCTGTTTGGCGTACTTATCAATAATTTCTTGCGAGCGGTCGGTTGAAGCATCATTAACAATAATAAATTCAAAATCGGAAAAGTTTTGCGTAAGAACACTTGTGATATTCTGATCAAGATATTTTTCGCAGTTGTAAACCGCCATAACAACGGAAACTGCCGGAGTTTTCGGCCAAAACATTGCCACACTTCCGATAATCACGGACAACAGAAGCAATATCAAAGCACAAAATATTTTGCGGTGTGCGAATATCATAACCTTATGAAACCTCCTTATGCAAATTAGCTTTATGCCACAAATACACAGCCGAAATCATTACAACGTATAAAGCCAGATATAATAGGTATATTTGTTTGAAGTCCATATTTGTCGCCAGAAATTTGAACGAAGACAACATTATTCCGGCGATTCCCTGAGCAACTAAATTGTAGGAAGAAGATGCGGTCGCTCGGATATCAGATGCGGTAATTTTCTGCAATGAGGCAATTGTCAGAATGTGAAACAATAGTTGAGCACCGATTCCGATACAAATGAGTAGAAGCACTGTTAAAGTCATATATTGGTTTCTGTATGTTTCGGCAATAGCCAATCCGCAAAAAGCAATACAAATATGCAATATAACAATAGCCGCGAGCCTGTTATAGTTTATTTTGCGTGCCAAATAACCGGACAAGTATCCCGCCAGAGCACGGAAGAAAAAGTTGCAAACGTAAACAATACCGAAAATACTGACCGCGACACCGGTTGACTTCATAATAGGCTGAAAATTCCAAATATAGATGTAGGTTGAAGAAGCAAATATGGCCGACATCACAATATAGTGATTAATGCGTTTGTCGGATAGAGTTTTCTTGACACTTGCCGTCATTTCAGAAAAGTGTTTTTGTAGTGTTTTGGCGCGGTGACGTTTTTTAATATTTGGCACCATACTCATTAAGACTAATGCAACACAAGTAGAAATCAATTCCAATATAAGAAGTGTTTGCAAAGCATATCTCGGATATAAAAAACTACATAATAAGCTGGCTGAACCGGTGCCGATATTGAGATAACTGTTGATGATTCCGTAATATTTTGCCAATTTATCGGTCTGCTTTTTTTCTTCCAAAAATTCATAGATATAGCTATCGTAAATTCCCTGAAACAAACTACGTGATAAAACAACCAACATTTCGCCGATTAAAATGATGTAGAAGCCGGTGAAATTAAGCCACAATATACAACGGAGTAAAAACAAAGAAAAAGAGCAAAGCAAAATATGTTTTTTTGAAAAAATATCGGCCAGATAACCGCTCGGCACTTCGGAAAAAATGCCGAACAATATGAATATTCCTTGAATAAAAACAAAATCCGATGCCGTTAAACCATTATGTTGATACCACAATAACATAACCGGCAGCAAGTAAGTCTGTTGTCTGATTAGACAGGAAATACCGAAAAGCTGCAATATCTTCATTGTCAGCTCTCCGCATTTTCAATAACAACAACAGCCTGAGCGAAAGGGTAATCATCGCTCAGTGTAATTAAACAATTTGCCATCGGCGCAATTTTTTGCAGATATGTTAATGTGTTGCCTGAAATTTTTAAGTCCGGTTTTCCAAATTTGTTATGAATAATTTGTATGTCTTTTAAGAAAATGCCGTCACGAAATCCGGTGCCCAACGCCTTAGCGAATGCTTCTTTTCCGGCATAATATTTTCCGAGAAGACAAACCAGTTCTTTTTCATTTTTTTCTGGCAAAAGGGCAAGCTCATTTTTTTCTTCGGCACCGAGTATTTTGTTTTGAAAGTGTTTTAAAAAGTATGCACCTTTATTTAGTCTTTCCAAATTAACGATGTCGCATCCGAGTCCGATAATCAATTTTTGGCTTCCTCTAAACGTTTTTTTCTTCTGTTTTCAATTTTATCCATAGTTTTTTTCATAATCTTATATGAAATAAGCCAAAAAGCAACATAAAAAGGTATGCAACCGACTATCATTGGATAAATAACCGGCCAAACATCATGCCCGAATTTATAGCAGTCCATATTATAAATGGCATCGCCGGCAGATTTGAATATACTTAAAAAATCCACGTTGACGGTGTTAATTTCATTGCCGAGAAAAAAATGTCCGGTGTAAAAGACAGCAATCCAAATAAATGGGAATGTCCACGGATTGCCGATGATTGTGCCTATGGCCGAGGCAATAATGTTGCCACGAACAAGCCAAGCCGTAAGTGCGGCTAAAATCATATGAAAACCGATAAACGGGGTAAAAGAAATTGCTACTCCGCAAGCAAATCCGGCGGCCACAGAATATGGAGTTGCTTGCAAACGTTTTAAGCGTATCAGCAATTTTTTACTGAAGTTGTTAATGTATGCCACTAAGCTGTCCAATTAATTTTTCCTTGTTATTGTGTCGCACGAGCAACATAACTTACCATTTTTTCCGCTCGCAGCGCCAAAATAAAACTGTTGAGTTGTTCCACATTTTTAACTTCAATATCCAGCAATATTTCAAAATAGCTTGGTGTGCGATATGTAATATTCAAGTTCATAATATTCGCATCGGCTTTTGCCACAATATTTGCCACTTGAGCCAAAGCTCCCGGTTCATTACTCAGCATCAGTTTCAAACGAGCAATATGCTTTTCGTTTTCCGCTTCTATGCCCCATTCTATATCTAACCAGCGTTCCGGCTCTTTTTCATAATTTTTGAGTGACGGGCAGTTAACCGTGTGAACCGTAACGCCTTTACCGGTTGTCACAATACCGACAATTCTGTCGCCCGGCAATGGGTGGCAACAGCCTGCAAAATGCACGGCCATACCATCAATAAGCCCCTTGATTTTAAGCGAATCTTTTTTTGCGGTACCACGTTTAAAAGTAGGTAATTTAATGGCACTGACAACTTTTTCTATTTTAGATTGTCTATATGCCGGATGCACGGCTCTTAAAACATCCCAACCCGAAATTAACCCTTCACCGACTTTAGCGTAAACATCATCAATGGACTCCGCTTCAAAATTCGGTAAAATATTAGTCAATTCTTTTTCACTGAACGTTTGATCTTCCGATTTAAAGAGCTTTTCTATAATCTCTTTTCCGAGTACAATAAACTGTTCGCGTTTATTGATGCGAACATAGCGCCGAATTGCAGCTTTAGCTTTTCCTGTTACGACAAATCTGTCCCATTCTAGCGAAGGATGTTGATTTTTGGCAGTCAAAACTTCAACTTGGTCACCATTTTGCAAAATCGTGCGCAAAGGTTTTATTTCCCCGTTAATACGGGCTCCTACGCAAGTGTCGCCTACATTTGAGTGAATGGCATAGGCAAAATCAACCGGCGTTGAACCAACGGGCAAACCTATCAAATCTCCTTTAGGTGTAAAACAGAAAACTTGGTCGTTATACATTTCAAGTTTAGTGTTTTCCAAAAATTCGTCAGGATTTTGCGCCTGATCAAGAATCTCCAGCAATTCCCTAATCCACCTGAAGTTTTTACCTTCGGTTTTTTGTCCCTGCTTATATGCCCAGTGAGCGGCCACACCTTTTTCGTTTACTTCATGCATTTCATAGGTGCGGATTTGCACTTCAATACGCACATCAAGCGGCCCGATAACTCCGGTGTGCAACGATTGATAGCCGTTTGGTTTCGGGGTGGAAATATAATCTTTGAACCGGCGCGGCACCATGTGATATTTACTGTGAATAATTCCTAATGCTTGATAACAATCAGCCACAGAATCAACGCAAATTCGGAAAGCCATAATATCCGAAAGTTGTTCAAAAGAAGCATTTTTAAGCTGCATTTTGCGCCAAATTGAATAGGGTGACTTTTCGCGACCGGTAATGGTGCAGTGTATGCCGTTATCGGCCATATCTTTTTCAAGTTGGTTAATGATTTTCGGGACAATATCACTACCTTGATCGCGCAAGAAATTCAAACGTGTTACAATGGAATCATGCGCTTCTTTATATAATTCGCTGAAAGCGATTTCATTCATTTCTTCTTTGACTTCTTCCATGCCGATACGTTCGGCAAGTGGCGCGTAAATATCCAATGTTTCGCGTGCGATGCGCAAGCGCTTTTCGGGTGCGCAGAAGTGCAGAGTACGCATATTGTGCAATCTGTCGGCCAGTTTTATTAATAAAACACGAATATCCTCGGACATAGCCAACAACAATTTACGGAAATTTTCGGCCTGTTTGCTTGAACCGGATTTATGTTCAATCATGGCCAACTTTGTCAGGCCGTCAACCAACTGGCTGACTTGCGAACCGAACAAATTTTTTATTTCATCCAGAGTTGTATCGGTGTCTTCAACCGTATCGTGTAATAACGCTGCAATAATGGAAGAACAGTCTAATTTATATTTTGTGAGAATACCGGCAACTTCTATCGGATGCGAATAATACGGGTCACCCGATGTGCGCAATTGCGAACCGTGCTTTTTTAGCGCAAAAACATAAGCACGATTAAGTGCGTCTTCGTCCGCATACGGATCATAAGATTTTACCAGGTCAACAAGTTCGTATTGTCTAAGCATTCGCTTTCCGCCCATCTACATAATTAAAAAAAGCAAAACATATGCCCACAATAATATGTTTTGCTTTATTAAAAGTTAATGAACCGGATTAATATTAATCTAAATCATCTAAATCATCAAAAGATTCATCACCTAAATCAGATTCGGCATCTAAGTCCAAATCATCTAAATCCGAGTCCATATCTAAATTTTCGTCATCATCTCCGCCGTGAATTTGCATTACATTATTCAAGTCTTCATCGGACAGCATATCACTGGAGAATTGTTCATCCAAATCTGCCAATTCTTTTTCGGCTGACAGAATTTCAACTTCTTCATCTTCAGGTTCTTCAACCTCAACATATTTTTGCAAACCCATAACCAAAGATTTTTGTAAATCTTCAATGCTGACGCGGTTTTCAGAAATTTCACGCAAAGCAATAACCGAATTTTTATCGTTGTCACGTTCAACACAAATATGTGCGCCCGATTCAATATCTTTGGCGCGCTGTGCTGCAACTAAAACGAGGTCGTAGCGGTTAGGAATTTTATCAATACAATCTTCAACAGTAACTCTTGCCATTTTTTTACCTTTATCTTAAAAAAGTTTACCTTGCTACAAGGTTATACATATTATCTTTTACAAATGCACTTGGTAATAAACCTTTTTTATCACACCATTTAAATAATCCAACTATTGGAACTCTAAGTATATTAGGAAGTTTACCAAAAAAACGAATTGCACTATTGGCACCTTCTA
>JAKSUO010000190.1 GCA_024408895.1 Alphaproteobacteria bacterium
AGCCGATATCAATACAAAGTTGATAAAATCTGGAACTTTAATTTATCCGGTACACAAACCACATAGCGTTTATGGTCCAACGTAATTTTCAGCTGTCGGCAATACATTTTACTGAGCTCGTAGTTATCCGGCTTGTAACTTACTTTACCGACAGGAACTTTGGAAAGATTTTCCAAATCTTTTTTTGCAACCGTCATACGGTGATAACCGGCTTCGTAGTCGTCCAAAACATAATGGAAGTAATGGGCGCGATTTTTAAAGCGTTGATTGTCAAATTCAATTAATTGTTCTACATCTCCATTAAAATCCGGCGAATGAACAATTTCGTTTTTGTGCAAGAGCTCTTCAGTTATATCGCCAACGGCAAAAAAGACAACCGGCCCAGTATGCTCTGTAACAACTTTATTGCGAATCTCCGCAAACTTATTGCGTTCCACAAAGTCAGTGTTCATCCCAAAACAATCATCAACATATGATACAACCTTAAAATGTTCGTTGTTTCGCGCCAAAAGCGGAACAACAACTCCAATCGGTAAATTATATAATTTTACCAAAGTATTTTCAGGTAGATTTATTCTTTCCATTGATAAAAATTCATTGCGCCTTAAAACATCTGTATGTCCCCATGCTTCGTGAGTAGGTACTGACCATAATTCAAAAAGCAGCACTTGTATAAAAATCATTTGAAACAGAACTAACCACCATTTATAATATTTGAACAGCAAAACATCCATTGTTTTGACAATGAAAATAGCAAAGAACATTTCCATAGGTATGGTATATCGCAAAATAGAAAACAACAAAGTCCATATTATATAAGCAAAAAACATATAGACGATTGTGAAAACATTCAAATGCGATTCCAAAAACGGTGCGCGGCGATGATGACGCAAGTAGTAAATGAGTGCGTATAGTCCGAAGCCCAATGAAATTGTATAAAAAATACTGCCACGGCGGTCCACAAATTGAATTTCGGCAATACGACTCTCCCAAATATACGGATAATATAAAAATTCCCAGATATTTACTGGAATAAAGCGTCTGTCTTGAAATTCTGTAATATCATAATATTCAGACTTGAAGAACGTGTTTAGAAACGGCATAACCGGATTACCGTAGTCCATATAATTTCGGTACAAAACGAAGCCGTAAATTGCCACACAACCGATAAACCCGCCTAATATATACATACCGATAATGTTGATTGGTTTTTTATAGCTTTTAAATAAAATCAGCATCGTTATACCAAGAGCGAAAGCATAAGGTGCGCTTGTTTGTTTCAGCCCTAAAACAACACCGAGAACAATACCGGCCCAGAAATAGTTTTTGCCTGTTTGTAATTCGGGGTATTTTTCATTTCTCAAAACCAAATAAATGCCCCACATGGCAAAAAAGGCAATTTGTGTTTCATTGGTGGAAGCACCGGCCTGAAACCATGTGGCTTGACCGGTAATTGCAATAGTCATTGTTAAAATGAACAGGATAATGTCGCGATAGCTTTCTTTATCAAAAAACAGTAAAGCGCATTTATGAAACATATAAATCAGCCCGCCGAACCACAAACCTTGAATTGCATATATCAAAGTGGAATAATTGTTAAACCATTTAATCATATAATAAAGCGGTGCATCCGGCAGAGGATTGAGAAACGAGTTAATGGAAGCAAGTGGCGAATATATATCGTAACCTTTGCTGTCAAACCAATACCATGGATTGTAAAAGTGATAGTTGGCAAAGTCCCACAAAAAATCAAATTGATTTAATCCACAGCAAATTGCACCGAAAATAAGCC
>JAKSUO010000191.1 GCA_024408895.1 Alphaproteobacteria bacterium
TACGCATAATTTTTTTCCTCCCTAAATTAGTTTTTAGTTTTTGGTTTTTAGTTTTTAGTAGGGGACGATGCCCACATCGTCCCGTTCCAGTAAAACTTCAAACCGTTCGTTTTGTGTACCTGCGCAGAATACACAAAAGTACATATTATATTTTACCCCCCCGCAAAAAAGTCAAGGTTTTTCGAGTAAAAATCTTCCTGTAACTATCCAAACTTTTCTTGTCGATTTTGTGAATTATTCAGTCTTTTCGTTCGTCCGATTTATTCTTTCGGGATTTGCGGCTTTTTGTTTTTTCATCGCCTTCAATTTCCTGCTTTTTCTTTTTACGAACACTGTCCCATGTTTTCAAAACAATCAAAAGAATCGGTATGCCGTATTTAATTGTAAATTCGTACAGTATTTTAAGCATATCCTCTGCTCCCACATTCTTACATAGCCATTATACCGATTCATCTTCGGTTGTTTCCGGTTTTGCTTCACGGTAATACCTTACGCCGTCAATCACTACATAATCACAACCTGAACTTTGTTGCGGCTTACAGTCAGAATCATTTGAATCCGCCTGATTTTGACTGTTCAAGCAGTCTTTATAATTGTCCTGTTCATCGTCCGGCTCATCCCGAAATGCCACCGAAAGCATCAGCCCGATTTTGTTGTGCCAATCCACAAACTTTTCAAAGATTTTCTTAAACATAATACCTCTCCGTTCTTTTTGCTCACACTCCACAGCCGCACAGTTCATTCCGCCAACCAGTAAAGCATGGCTTGTTTTGTGCTTTCATCATACCAAATCCCCACCCGGACTTTAACTTGCAGAAATGCAAAGTTTGCGGGAATTTGGTTTTTTCAACATAACCGACCGATTTTTGCCCCATAACATCAACCAGCCGTGGTTCGCCACGGCTAAATTTAGTATATGTGTATGTCTTCCGCTTTCCGATTTCAAAAAAAGAAAAATCATTTTTTAAATTTAACATATATGCAAGTTACAATCTGTGTTTTAATGCTTTACAATATACTCGCAACGTAAAGCCGGCGTTACGGAGCAAAATACAGTATGAGGAGGTGAAACAAAATGCCTATCGTAGAATACAGTCCAGCCAATGCAGGTGAATGGAGAAATCTAAATTATGTAAACACAGTCGATTTTGATTTTAATACTGTAAGTAATTTATTGGCAAACAATAATCAAGCTGTATTTAACAATAATCAAGCTGTATTTAACGTCTCTGTTGCTACTTTACAAGCTATGGCAAACGTATTTGGTTTAAACATTAATAATATTAATAATTTCGTAAATACTGTGATGGATTTGAGATGGAATCAAAACCCAAATCAAGTTCTTCAAGTGACTATCAATGCTGTTACAATAAACCAAAACGGTATTGCAAGAATTACGATTGTATAAGCATAGATATTCTCACAATACACAAAAGTCGTCGTATGTAACGCAGAGGGTGCCGCCTTAAAAGCGACACCCTTTGTTTTTTATTATGCCAATAATTGACGGGTAAGTACCAATCCTAAAGAGGAAGTTCGATATGTTTCATATCCATCGCATACTTTCATATATTATCTTCCGATAGTCCAACCCAAAGTAGCAAAAACAAAAGCACCGATAACTGCATATATACTTTGTGTTACCACAGCAGTTATAACGGTGCTTATAATAAATATCGGAATGG
>JAKSUO010000192.1 GCA_024408895.1 Alphaproteobacteria bacterium
TGCTCAATAACTATATGTTAAACGGCGGTGATGTTACCTTAAAAGCTTTAAAGAAATTAAAGGACAAATCGCCCGATACGGTAGAATATATTATTGAATATCTGAAAGAAGCGCCGCTTTACGAAACAGTTACGGCAGGGGGAAAGGACTTTTTGCTTTGCCATTCGGGACTCGATAATTTTTCACCGGAAAAAGTACCTGAAGATTATACTGTTGACGAGCTTTTGTGGGCGTGGCCCGAAATTGACGATAGATATTATGACGATATAATAACCGTTTTCGGTCATACGCCGACGATGAGTTACGACAAAGAAATGAAAGGTAAAATCCTCAAAACCGACACTTGGATAGATGTTGATGTCGGCGTGCCGTATGACAATCCACCGGCATTATTAAGATTAGATGATTTACAAGAGTTTTACTTGTGATAATAGGAGCAAAAGCGATGCATTTTATAAATGAATATTTAAATAATGTTTCGGCCTCGGAAGGATATATTTTAGAATGTTTGCCTTGTTTTTCGATTGGAGATGTTTCTATCATTGCATCTCGCCCGGGAATGGGGAAAACAACTTTTATGCTGCAAGTAGTACTCAATTATGCTACCGACAATAAAAACACCTGCTATGTGTTTTCATTAAAAGAAAGTACCAGCGAAACTGAAAAGGTTATGAATCGTATATCTGATAACAAAGTAGCATTAAATCAACTTTCAATTAAAATTATCGATAGAAAAAATATCAATATTGATGATTTTGAGCCAATAATCACTTCCGAAATGAAGAACGGTATTATTTTTATTGACTCTTTGGAGTCTATTAAAAGTCCGAGTTACCGACGAACTTTATCTAAACTAAAAAGACTTGCAATAGCGTATAATTTGAAAATCTTTATATCGGCAAATTTATCACGGAAAAATGAAGCATTTATAGATAAACCAACATTGTTGCCTGAATTTAAATATTTTTATATTGCAGATACTGTATTATTGCTATACAGAAAACCTTTTGATAATCCAGAAAAGAGCAACGAAGTAGATTTGATAATTGCTAAAAGTCGAGACGGCAATTTTAAAAAAGAAAAATTAATATTGGTTTAATAGTTTTTTATTGCAGAGCAGTGCTTAATTGCATTGCTCTTTAATTTTGTAAACTTTTTATGAAATAGCTATTGTTTTCTTGAAATTTAAAATACAGGTAAGTTATTTGTAATTACTAACTTGATAAAATGATTGTTTTTATATTTGCTGAAAATAAATAAAAAGCATTAAAAAACCGATTTTTGTGGACCAATACGATTTTTGAAAAAGCTCAAAACCCGTATAAATACGGTGAAAATTGTATGCCAAAAGTATGCCAATACGCTTAAAAAGTATGCCAAAATGGAGCCAAATTAACTTTATCTAAGATAACTTAAACTAACACGAAAAACTCCCGAAACCCGTATGGATAGGGCACTTCGGGGCATTTTGGCATAAAAAAAGACGAGGCTCGAAAACCTCGTCAAATGCCTCCATACGCAAACTTCGATAAAGTTTCACGATTACTTTTGAGGGAGAGTTGTCTGCTACATTTTCAAGAGTGCCGCTACATTTTTGAGTACTCGAAGGAAAGAGTGGTGTTCAGGTTCCGGGACGGCACCACGGTCGAATGGCAAATAAGCAAATAAGACAAAACGCAAGCAAG
>JAKSUO010000193.1 GCA_024408895.1 Alphaproteobacteria bacterium
TGTAAGGGTGTTTGTTCCCGGAAGGTCGGGCTCGTTCATCGGCTCTGCGTGAGTAATTTCGGGAAATTCCTTAACAATCATTCCCCATGCTTTTGCATAAAGTTTTACAAAACGAATATATATATCTTTTTCAACTGCCGGGTCCGGCACAACACCGGAACTTGTAACCTCATAGCCGTAGGGATAAATCGGAGAGTCACTGACGGCAACAAAATTGGTAATACCTGCGGCGGACATCTTTTTGACAACTTGGTGAACTAAATTTTTCTGACCGTCTTTAAATGTCAGTGTGTCACCCTCGCCTACCGTGAAAAGCGATTCAAGCGGAGTGCTTAAACGGTAATACTTAACACCCAAAACACCTGTCATATCCGCAATATAATCCATCGTTGAATTAGGGTCCATAACGGGACGAAGTTCAAATACATGGGCGTTAAGTCCGTATTTTAATGGAGTTTTTCTCTCTGCATTACCCGTTTTATTATCGGACTTTCCGCTTTTACATCCTGCAGTGCCGACAACAAGCAAAATCACAAGAAAAACAGCAATTAGTCTTTTCATTGTTTTTTACCTCTTTTCTTCACCGAAAAGGCAATAATTACACCAAATAGTGCAAGTATAACAACTCCAATTACAGAATAAATGATGATATATAGTGTTGGAATTTTATCGGTCTTATTAGAATTTACCGATTTCACTTTTTTGTTCTTAACATTATCTTTGGCAATCCATATGTTTGTATCGTTCGGGTCATCTTTGTAGGCGACATTTGTCGCTTTGTATGTGTTATCAAGAGCATATACGGACATATCGTCAATAAATGCATTATCGGAGCAAAGCTTAAAAATTCCCGATGAAAGCGGTTTGGCGAATGTATATTCCACAATCGTGTAAGCAAACTTATCGTATGGCTCATATACACCTTTTGCCGAAAGCGACAGTGCATCATACTGCAAAATAAGTTGAAACTGCGTATTTTTATATTCCGAAAGTTTATACTCGGAAATATCAAACGTTTTCTTCTTACCGCCGTCATTAAGCGTTGCTTTCTTTAAGTCATTTGATAAAATCAACGACTTATTATCCGCAAAATTAACGGATAAATCGGCATTTAACTTCAAAACCGTAAAGTTGGCAATATAATAACTGCTCTTATTCTTTGTAGATATATTACCGCCTGAAAGTTGCAATGACTTATTTTTAAGATTAACATTGCCGTCTACTGCAAGTTTATCAGATAAGTTTTCACCGTTAAAAGATTCTCTTAATGCAATAGCGGAATCTTTCTTTGCTTCGGGAGCAATATTTGTCAGTTTATAGTTGAAAATATCAAAAGATATGCCGTTTAAGCCGAAAATAGAGACATATCCTGCGGTGTTCACATTGGGGATTACAGCACGACAGATGCCCAATTTTGATATATCCTCACCGTCTTCCTTGAAGTAAACATATACCGTTCTGTTCTTTGCTACTATCATAAAGTTATACTTTGTATCCTGGTCTTTATAAAAATGATAGCCCTCAATTTTTTTAGCACGGGTACCGTCTTCAAAATCACAAAGATTAGCGGTCATTTGGGTATATGGTTTGGTGTTCCAAGCATAATACTCAAAACTTACGCTTGTTGAATTATCAGGAATTGATGCATACGATTCTTTACCGAAGTTTATACCG
>JAKSUO010000194.1 GCA_024408895.1 Alphaproteobacteria bacterium
GCTGACGGTTGCTACTGTTCTCTCGGCTAGCTTCTCGGCGTTGACACGGAGCATTGCTATATTATTCTTCTGCTGTTCCAGTATTATCCGTTTCATAATATCTCGTGTAAGATTTTTAGCCTTTTCCGTTTCGGGCTTATTATCCTTTTTGATATGTGAAAGACAAACATCAAGATATTTATGAATATCGGCAGCGGCTTTTGCTTCGGGGGTACGGTCAATATATTTTTCGACCTCTGCACTTGCTTCGGGTATGAGCAGTTTTCTTGCTTCATTAAGAACGGTATTTTGTGCGGCAGCACCGACGGAATAAAAGCCGCTCCGATAAAGAGCAATTTCTTTGAGCATAGCCGCAAAAACATCATCATTGATAAGCAGATTCAAAATATCAGTATCAATCTTTTTACTGTACATTTTATCGGCAGATTCTGGAGTTAAACCGAGCAGCTCAAGATCACGGTAAACGGGATAAGGCTCATCGGTCAGGCACAGCAGAAAATCGGTTGAAACGCCCAGATACCTTGCAATCCTTGAAGCATCATCGGCTGAGAGCTTCGTTTCATCTTTCAATATTCTGTTGAGTGTACTGATACTCATTCCGGTTATTTCGGTAATATCTTCTTTTGAAATCTGTCGGCTTGTCAAAACATCCTGCAGGCGGGTGCCGATGCTTTCCGACGGTAAATACTCAGCCATGAAATACTCCTTTCATAAATTGGACGATATGTCCGATTACAAAAGAATTATAGCAAACAAATGTTCGGTTGTCAATGTTTATTTTTGATTTTTTATATGCAGTTACTGTTGAGTGACTACAAGCGAAAAAGCAGGCCAAAGATTTTTCTTCGGTCTGCTTTTGATTTATGCTGTTGTTTTTTCGTTATAATACTGTGCCTGGGCGTTCCAAAGCTCATAGTATTTGCCGTTTGTATCTTTCAGCAGGTCTTCGTGAGAGCCGAACTGAATCATTTTGCCCTCGTGGAAGACTGCAATTTTGTCACAGAAGCGGCAGGAGGACAGGCGGTGCGAGATATAGACTGCCGTCTTGTTTTCCACCATATCATTGAATCGGGAATATATTTCATATTCGGCAAGAGGGTCGAGCGAAGCGGTAGGTTCGTCAAGAATAACAAACGGTGCGTCCTTATAAAGTGCCCTTGCAATGGCGATTTTCTGCGCTTCGCCGCCGGAGATTTCTATTCCGTTTTCGTCAAAGTCCTTGAAAATAACGGATTTCAATCCATCGGGAAGTGATGATACTCTTTCTTTCATTCCTGCTATGTTAAGACAGGAAAGAACCTTTTCATCGTCATATTCTTGCGTGCAGGCAACATTTTCGCCGAGGGTGAAGGAAAACAAACGAAAATCCTGAAATACTACCCCAAAGAGAGCCATATAATCTTCGTAATCGTACTTTGAAATATCAATACCGTTGAGTGTTATATATCCTTCTGTCGGGTCATATAGCCTGCACAACAACTTAATCATTGTTGTTTTGCCGCTGCCATTCATACCGACAACGGCGACCTTTTCACCAACTCTGAACCGGAAAGAAAGATTCCGAATCGCATAAGTGTCACTGCAGGGATATTTGAAGCTGACATTATGAAATTCAATGTCATATATGTTGTCGCTTCGTT
>JAKSUO010000195.1 GCA_024408895.1 Alphaproteobacteria bacterium
CGTTTAATGAATTAATTTTTCCTTTCATCGGTAAACTTACAATAGAATCACATTTTTTGGCAGTAAGCGAACCGATTCCTTTACCTTCATTACCGATAACAAGTGCAATAGGTCCGGTGTAATCAAATTGAGTATAATCCTGACCATCCATATCCGCCCCGTAAACCCAAACACCCTTTTCTTTTAGTTCATCAATGGTGTTTGCAATATTTGTTACCCTGGCAACTTTAACATATTCAAGTGCTCCGGCAGAGGTTTTGGAAACAGTGGCATTGAGAGAGGCAGAACGCCTCTTCGGAATTATTATGCCGTGAACCCCGCAAGATTCAGCCGTTCTTATTATTGCACCGAGATTATGCGGGTCTTCAATTTCATCACAAATAATAAAAAAAGGGTCTTCATTTTTAAGCTCGGCATATCGGAATAAATCATCAACGGTTGAATATTCATGGCAGGCAACCATAACGGCAACACCCTGATGATTACCTCCGCAACAGTAATAATCCAGCTTTTGCGGACTGATTTCTTTAATCAAAATACCTTTTTGAGAACATTTTGCGATAATTTCGGAAACAGAACCGCTTTTGGCACCGTGGGCAACATATAATCTGTCAATTTCACGACCCGAACGAATAGCTTCAAGAACGGGATTTCTTCCGTAAATAACATTTGAATTATTATTACTTTGTTTATTTTCAAAAGACATAAAAGTACTCCGATTAAATTAATATTTACTGAACATAATAATATATATATGATTATACCACGAATCTGCGACTATTTCAAATAAAAAAAGGAGATAATTATGAAAATATCAAAAATATTTGCTTATGAATTACTTGACTCGCGTGGAAATCCAACTGTTGGTACCGAAATTGTTTTGGAAGATGGCTCAAAAGGCTTTGCCATTTCACCCTCCGGAGCATCAACAGGAAGTCACGAAGCACACGAAAAAAGGGATAAAGACGCTAACAGATATTACGGAAAAGGTGTACTTGATGCAATTAACGGAATTATTAAAACAGTTAAAAATAATGTAATCAATAAGGACTTTTCTTCACAAAACGAATTTGATGATTATATTATTGAGCTTGATAATACAGTAAATAAAAACAATTTGGGTGCTAATGCAACAATTTCGTTATCTTTATCATTTGCCAAAGCAGTTGCCCGGTCGAAAAATATGCCCTTATACCGCTTTTTTGCAAATAATAATGAAATATCAATACCTACGCCGATGATGAATATTTTAAACGGCGGTGCCCATGCGAATAACAATATAGATATTCAGGAATTTATGATAATGCCGGTTAAAGAGAATATTTCTTTTAAAGAAAGAATAAGAATCGGTGCTGAAATTTATCACAAGCTCGGCGAACTGCTTAAAAAACACTGCCTTGAATGTGGGGTAGGGGATGAGGGGGGATTTGCCCCAAAATTGCAAACCGATGAAGAAGCGATAGAATTTATATTAACGGCAATTATTAAAAGCGGATACACAACCGATGAGGTTAAATTATGCTTGGATATTGCGGCTTCCGAATGGTACAAGGACGGAAAATATATTAAAACTAAATCAAAAGAGATTTTCACTGCCGAAAAAATGATAAACTACTATAAAAATTTGATT
>JAKSUO010000196.1 GCA_024408895.1 Alphaproteobacteria bacterium
AACGGCAAAGCCTATTACTATATGTTTGCACGGAATTCCTTATTGAAAAGCAAGTAAAAGTGCTTATAAATAATATTGAAGGAGAAAAATTATGATTTTACAAGCAATTGATAAAGATGGAAAAATTGTTGAGTTCAGTGAAGATAATTTAATAGGTTCAAAAACCGTTTTATATTTCTATCCGAAAGACAATACATCGGGTTGCACCAAAGAGGCCTGTGATTTTAGAGATAATATAAATCGTTTATTGCCTTATGCACAGGTAATCGGTGTTAGTCCGGACAGCGTTGTCAGCCACCAAAATTTTCAGAAAAAACAAAATCTTAATTTTATGCTGGTTGCTGATGTTAATCATGAATTGGCTTTAAAATACGGCGTATGGAAAGAAAAGTCTATGTATGGACGCAAATATATGGGGATAGAACGCTCAACTTTTATTTTTGACAATCAAGGTAAAATAGTTAAAGAATGGCGTAAAGTTAAAGTTCCCGGCCATGTTGATGAGGTTTTACAGGAATTACAAAAAGCTTAAGAACAACAACAGATAAAGGCAATATTGCCGTTTAGAAAATTTTATCTGCCTATGTTTTAATGCTTATGGCTTTCCGGATTAATCTTTATGACGGAAAGTAATGCGCCCTTTTGTTAAGTCGTATGGTGTCATTTCAATATCAACCTTGTCGCCGACCATAACACGAATACGGAATTTACGCATTTTACCGGCGGTATGCGCCAAAATTTCCACGCCGTTTTCCAATTTAACGCGAAACATGGCATTCGGAAGTTTTTCAATAACTTCGCCGGTTAATTCCAATAACTCTTCTTTACTCATTCAATACCTCAATAGTTTATACTTTTGCCAAAGGTATAAACGCATAAAATGAAATTTGCAAGCTATTTGTTGAATTATGTCACAAATTAGCTATTTTTTGGCAGTTACAATTTTAATTGCCTCTTCCTCAGTAAGTGAGCTTGGGGCGTAGCCTTTAGGAATACGATAATTATTTTTGCCGCATTTTAAATACATACCGTATTTTCCGCTATTTAAGGTGATTTCTTCTTTTGTATCCGGATGTTTGCCCACAACTTTCGGCTCCGGTTTACCGGCAACACCTTGCAACAATTCTTCGGCGCGTTCAGGTGTGATATTGAAAATATTATCCGTGCCGGAAAGAGATTTGGATTTTGTTCCTTTTTTGATGTATTGGCCGAATTTGCCGATATTAACTTCTATGCCGTTATCTAATTGGCGCGGTAACGAAATTAAAATTTCAGCTTGTTCCGGTGTTAATTCTTCGGCTTTAATAAATTTAGGTAAAGAAATTCGTTTTGGTTTTTCTGTTGTTGCGGTGGCATTTTCACCGAGTTGCACATAAAAACCATAAGGACCTTTTTTTAAATAAACATTCAAGCCGTCATGTTGTCCCATGATTTTATCTTCAGCAGATGTCGGCTTAATGGCGGCATTGGCTTCGGCTTCCTGTTCTTCGGCGGAAGTATCCGTTAACGGCTTGGTATATGTACATTCCGGATAATCCGAACACCCGATAAACGCGCCGAAACGCCCGAATTTTATGCTTAAATGCCCTTTACCGCATACCGGACAAATGCGCGGATCCGCGCC
>JAKSUO010000197.1 GCA_024408895.1 Alphaproteobacteria bacterium
GAGTAGATTTTTTATCTTGTTTTGGTTAAATGCATGCCGTTCACATTGAACCCCGAATATTTTGGTTTGTATTACTATGTGGCAATAGCTTTATTGATTATTATTTTTATTTACTGCATTATACAGTCGGTAAGAATAAAGAAGGGAACCGCAGGGAAAAAGACAAAAAAGGGCACGGTTATTATAGCCGTATGCTGTGTTTTGTTTGCGGGTATCAATACGGTTTTGTACCCCGTTTCCGAACGCTTTTGCGAAAACTATCCGCTGTTTTTTGATTGGCTCATATATTTGTCAGAAGAAAGCGAAGAACTTTACGGCAACATAAAAATCGGTGAAAGCTTTGATGAAGTGAATACCTATTTAAACGTAAAAGGATGGTTTACACTCGATGATTGTGAAGCAAAACTTGATAAAAATACCGCTAAAAAATTCAGATTCATGCGTAAAGACAGAGCGAACTTCAAAACGGATTATACTGTCTTTTTTAATCCCGAACTGAATATTAACGGAAACGGTTTCGTTTTTGTTAAAACTGACAGCAATGGCTACGTAACGGAAAAAGGTGTCGGAAACCCTCAGCCATTTTCGCCTGTTAAAGATTACGATTTCAGATATTATAATCGCCGCGATTATGTCTATGACAATATGGAGGAACTGGACAAGGATTGGGAGAAAATGAAAATCGGAGACAGCCGGAAAGAAATTATGAGCAAATTTGTAACGAAGTACGGCACGGTGTACTCTCAGCTGCAAAGTAAAAACGGTGAAAGTTTTGCCATGTATGTCTGCGGTTCATCGGAAAGTAATAAGGATGATTCGAGATATATTATCATATCTTTTACCGACGATAAACTTACCCGGGGTGATATGTATTGGCAGGAGTATAACGGTAAAGAGTTTGAATTAAACAAATACAGCATCAACTAACATAACATTTACATAGAGCAAATCAGAATTAAAGGGGGAATTCAAAGGAAATGAAAAAATTAGAAAATATATTTATGTATATTACTTTAATTTGGTCAGCTGTTATGTTAGCAGTATATTTGGTCGTCCTTTTTGAGGCACCTTTATTTGCGTGGATTAGTTACTTGCCTTTAGGCGAATATGTATGCGAATTCTTAACACTTTTGTTGTTATCAGGAATTTGGGCAGTTCCCGTTCTTTATGTTATAACAATATCTCTTATGATTTTTGTTCGCACAAAATCAAAAGAAGAAAGTCAAAACAAAAGAATAACCGTATTTGTAATAATACTACCAATTTGTCTTACGGTTTTAATGCTATTAACTAATTTTATGGAGCTTTTAGCATAAGTATATTTTTTACACAGACAAAATCCCGGTTTGTCGAGACGAATATCAGAAACTTTATGTTCAACAGATAATCCGGGACAACTTAATAAAATCTAAGATAAATCGTGCAGCGACGGTACGATTCAAACTTTAATACATAGAACTATGCGTGTTGGATATTCAACAATCAAAACTGTAATAATCCAGTAATAGCATACTTCAAATAATAGAATATAACAGTAACGCCCTCCGGGATTAAATCTCGGAGGGCATTTGCTGTATATACAGCATTTCTACAATTTTCGTGCTTTATTTA
>JAKSUO010000198.1 GCA_024408895.1 Alphaproteobacteria bacterium
ACTTCGGGCGGTGTAGAACGGCTTGGGATTAGCGAGCTTTGTATGATGGACGGACCGCACGGTGTCCGTTCGGAGCCGATGCGTGACGAATGGACTTGTTTGAACCGTGAGGAAGATAAATGTACATATTTACCTACCGAAAGCGCACTTGCGGCAACCTTTAATACAAAACTTGCAAGAATTTTCGGCGAAACGCTTGGAAGTGAAGCAAGGTATAGGGGAAAAGACATCATTTTAGGGCCCGGTATAAATATAATGCGCACTCCGCTTTGCGGAAGAGATTTCGAATATAGGAGCGAGGACCCGACTGTAATATGTAAGCTTTCACCCGAGCTTGTAAAGGGAATTGAATCGCAGGATGTTGCCTCTTGTGTCAAGCATTTTGTACTTAATAATCAAGAGCTTGACAGAGGCCATGTTAATGTCGAGGTTGATGAAAGGGCTCTTAACGAGATTTACTTAAAGGGCTTTTATTCCGCTATAATTGAGGGCGGAGCAAGTTCGGTCATGGGTGCATATAACCGATATAAAAATCAGCACCTTTGCCATAACAAATACCTTGTTAAAGATCTGCTTAAAGATAAATGGGGATTTAGTGGCGTTTACCTTTCGGATTGGGACGGTTGCCACGATACAGAAGAGGCAATTTTTAACGGTCTTGATATTGAAATGGGAACTAAAAAACTATATAACGAATACTATTTGGCAGACGCTTTCTTAGAAAAAGCAAAAAAAGATAAAGAAGTAGCAGAAGTTTTAGACGATAAGGTTAGAAGAATTTTAAGACTTATGTTTTCGGTCGGCAGGTTTTCACCCGACCGCAAAAAAGGCGAGTTTAATACAATAGAACATCAGAATAACACTTATAAAATCGCAAGCGAAGCAATGGTGCTTTTAAAAAACAACGATAATCTTTTGCCTATAATTCCAAAAAAGGACTTAAATATTCTCGTTGTTGGTGAAAATGCCGTCAATAAACATTCTACCGGCGGAAGCAGCAGCGGTATAAGAACTGTATATGAGATTACTCCGCTCGAGGGAATAAAAAATAAATTTGGTGATTTATGCAAAATTGAATACGAAAGCGGAAATATTGATTTAACGCCAAAGCCGATACCTACGCAGTGCCTCGATATTATTGAAACCCATGCAGGTGTTCGTGCTTTCAAATTGACGACATTTACAAAGGACGGCGATGAAACAAATCAGACCGTTACATATTCGGCAGACGGAAAAATCGAAGATACAACAGCTGACTCATATAAGCTTGAACTTAAAGTTAATATTCCGTCAACGGGTAAATATTTGTTTCATATTAAAACTAATAACAGTGTCGAAATGCGAATAGACGGCAAAACGGTTCTCAATCAGTTTATGAAACCGAGAATCGCCCGAAGCCATGAGGATATTGACTTTGAATATGCCACTGATTTTGTAAAGGGACAGAATATCCAAATTGAAATAAATAACTAGTTTTGATATTTCTTGCCGGTGGCAAAGATCAGCCACCATAGATTGATATTATTTTAACATACTTGCGGTAGAAATGAAAGTACAAATTGACATAAACAGGCAAAGAAGGATACTATATAAATATGGAA
>JAKSUO010000199.1 GCA_024408895.1 Alphaproteobacteria bacterium
ATTGTAGTATATAAAAATAAATGACCGTTTATTTTTATATACTTTTTTAAGCTAAATAGTTGTATATTCAGTATTTTTAAAAGGAATTGATATGACTGTTTATGCTTATATTCGGGTTAGTACAGACCTGCAAAATTGTGCCAATCAACATTTTGAAATAGAAAATTATGCTACCAAAAACAAAATTCACATTGAGGAATGGGTAGAAGAAACCATTTCATCGCGTAAACCTTTGAATAAAAGAAAGTTCGGACAATTATTAAAGAACATTAACAAAAATGATATCATAATCGCTACCGAAATATCTCGTTTGGGGCGCAATATGCTTGAAATTATGGGTATTTTACAACATTGTTTGGAGAGAAATTGTCAAATTATAACATTAAAAGAAAATTATCACTTAGGAGCAGATATACAATCAAAGGTTCTCGCGTTTGCTTTTTCATTGGCCAGTGAAATAGAACGGCAACTAATATCGCAACGAACATTAGAAACTTTACATCGCTTAAAAAAAGAAGGAAAACATCTCGGAAGACCATTTGGAGGTGGTTATAGAAAATTAAGACGAAAACATAATAAAATTGTAGAATTGTTAAATCAGCATATTTCAAAACGTCAAATTGCTCAAATTTTGAATTGTTCCGAATCAACCTTAAATCGGTATATCGCCGAAAATATTACAAACTCACCATAGTGTTTATTTGCTTAAAAAAGTTATGAACGGAACTCGTTATTAAAAATTATTTTTCCATATACTTTAATTATAAAAACTGTTTCGTCTGTTTGAAAATGATACTTATTTGTATGAGGCGCGCTTAATGCGGTCGTTAATGGCTAAGCCTAAGCCATTTAAAGGTATTGGCGCAATAGCAATCTTGCCCGCAGTTGCGTTTTTATCCGCTAAACGCAAATAAGCAAATAAATTACCGGCTGCTTCGCATAAATTGCCGCTTGGGCTTAAATTTAAATCGCCGTCAATATTTCCAAAACCGATATAATATTCATCATCTTGCGGGGCAGTAACGTTGATTCTTAAAATATTTTTGGGCGCATAATGGCGCAAAAGTTGTCCCGGAGCTGTTGGTAATGTTGGGTTACCATCAGATATCAAAATTTTTTCGCCTAAAAAATTTTCAATGTCCTCTTTGGCAGTGCCACCGGCGCGCAACAAAACAACTTTGTTTCCGGTAACGTCAATAATAGTGGATTCTACACCAACCTTGCAAGGTCCGCCATCTAAAATCATATCGGTTTTATCGCCCAATCCGTCGGCAACGTGTTGCGCGGTTGTCGGGCTTATACATTGATATTTGTTGGCAGAGGGCGCTACAATCGGCACACCGGATTCCTTAATCAGCTCTAAAGCAATTTGATGATTCGGCATACGAACGGTAATTGTTCTCAGACCGGAACAAGCTAAATCAATACTTGGATTTTCTTCAATGCGCCGCAATACAAAAGTCAGCGGTCCGGGCCAAAATTTTTTAGCCAAGGCCAAAACACGCTCATCGGTTGCCGCATATTCTTTTAAAAAATCAACTGCGGCAATGTGTGAAATCAGAGG